>CAKOKV010000061.1 GCA_934095805.1 uncultured Bacilli bacterium
ATTCATTATCAATAGTCATTGAATACTTTAGTTCTCCAATATACATTTCTGCTGCCTTATAGTCGTTTGATGAAACAAAAAAACTCGAATATGACAAACCTAAAAGAATACTTACTCCAATAAGTACAGATATTATAACTAGATATTTATGTAAAAAATTCATTGTCTTATTCATAATTATTCTCTATTATATAGTTTAGCAGTTTTCACATTTTTTATCAATTATTTTTTTTGCAAATAAAAAGTAAGTGTTTTTCACTTACTAATTTATACATTTTATTGTCCAACTGGTGCTTGTGGAGCTTGTGGTGTTTCACTAGCTGGTGGCACTGGTACAGTTGGTGCTTCTGCAGCTGCTGGTGCAGGTACAGATGGTGTTTCACCTATACTTGGAGTTTCTCCAATGCTTGGGGTTTCTCCGATTGCAGGTGCTGGACCCACTGATGGTGTTTCACCGATTGCTGGAGCCATTACTTCTGGTGCAGCAGTTTGTGGTTCTTCAATTACCAATGTTGGTTGTTCGTTTGCAGGTGCTGCTGGTTCTACAGCTGGTGTATTAAATATACTTTCAACTGGAGCTTCAGCTGAAGCAGCTGGTTGAACTGGTGTTTCCGTAACTGGTGTAACTGGAGCTACAGGTGTTGATGTGTTTATGTTAACATCATTTGCTGTTGCTTCTAATCCACTTAAACTTGGCTCTTGTGGAGCAACTGCAGGTGCTGCTGTAACTGTTTCAGCTTGTGGTGCTGTATTAGCTGCTACAGCTGCTGGTACAGGTTGTGGTGGAACATTAGTTGCAGGAACTACCTCAGCATTCTTTTGTTTTTTCTTTTTACCATCTACAATAAATCCTATTAAAGCAAATAATAATACTACAGCTACAATCATAAAGATTAAGTAATTATCTGCTAAAAAATTCAATACTTTGTCCATCATATAAATATCATGTCCTCCTTATTCTATAATATTATTTTAACATCTAATATTAAATATTTCAATATAATTTTTTAATTAAGAAATATTTAATTTTTTGCCTTTAGGTTGAATATGTATCCATGTATTACCATCATTTACTTTTAGTTCGCTGCCGTCTTCTAATGTATAGATTGTTTTACTTGATCTATCCTTTTTGCTCCATTTTATTTTTATTGCTTCTCCGTTTGATATATAGTATCCTTCACCGCTACCAATGTTATATAAATCTTGTCTTCCTTTTTTGTCAGATTGTATCGATGAATTCTCTACTTGATAAGTAATTATGTTTTTTACTGTATATTGTTTTTTAGTGATTAAATCGGTATGTTCTTTTCCTCCCATGAACATTTTATAGTTCATATTTTCTTTATCATAAACATACTTTGTTGTCTGATAATCTGAATATACAATTTCTACTGTATCAGCTGTTTTTTTAGTTGAATCTTTGTATTCCATTTTTATTGGGCTATATTTTAATAATTGTGTATCTGTTGTGTTTCTATATCCTTTTGACTTTATTAGTTTATTTATTCTATCCATTGATGTAAATGCTGTGTGTTCATATGCTCTATTAAGTGAAGTATCTCTATAAAATCCTTTTGCAGCATACATTCCATTTATATTGTTTATTTTTAAACTTTTTATATCACTTAATGCTTGTGGAGAGTGTCCGTAATGAACAAATATTGCATCATTTTCCATAACATAATCTAAGAAATAATGTCTTGCACTTCTTACTGAACCTATTTTATCTGTTGTTTGATCTTTAAATAATGCAATTATTCTTGTTATACCTCCCTCTGCGATAAGTTCATATGCTAGGTATGCATCTTGAAGTCCAGCATGTGGATAAGCAGCATGATTATTATTTATTGATACTGCTACTGGTCTTGTTTTACTATCTTCATCTATTATTTTTACTTTTGGTTTTACTACATAAATATTTCCAATGTTTATGCCATTTTCCATTGTATATTCTAATACTTTTTCATATAAATTAAAGTAATTAAATATAAACACAGAAATACCAGCAAAAACTATAAAAAATAATAAATGTCTCCATATTCTTTTTACTTTTCTCTTTTTCATATATCATTCTCCATTTAAATTATATCACATATTCAATCTTTAATAATATTTATTATAATTTTATGTAAAGTTTATATAAAAATACCTAATTCATTGAATTAGGTATTATATTTATTTACTGATTTTTTCTAACATTTTAGATTTTGCTTCTACTGGATTTGCTTTTCCTTTTGATTTTTTCATAACTTGTCCAACTAAGTAATCTAACATATTAGTTCTACCATTATGATAATCTGTAATTGCCTTTTCATTTTCATTTATAACTTCATCTACTAGTGAATCAATAAATGAAGAATCTTCTATTACTTCCATATCATATTTTTTTACTATTTCTTTTGGAGTTAGTTTTTCTTCAAGCATTTTTGTAAATACTTTTTTAGCTTGGTCTGATGATATTTTTTTATCGTTAACTAGATTTACTAATTCTATTATCATATTTGGTCTTATAAATATATTATCTATTGTTATTTCATCGCTCTTGTTTATTTCACCAAGTAATCTAGTTGTTATCCAGTTACAAGCTGATTTTGGATCACAATTACCATTTACACATTCTTCAAAGTAATCAGATATTTTTTTATTTTTTACAAGTACACTAGCATCGTATTCTGAAAGAGAATATTCTTTCATATATTTCTCTTTTCTTTCATTTGCTAACATTGGTATTTGTGACTTAATTTCTTCAATTAATTCTTTTGTTATTTTATATCTTGGAATATTTGGCTCTCTAAAATATTTATAATCAATTGCATCTGCTTTACTTCTCATATGAATTGTAGTACCGCTTTCATCATCCCATCTTCTTGTTTCTTGTACTACTTCATCATATCTACCAGCATCTTTTAGTTCTGATTGTCTTTTAATTTCATATTCTATTGTTTTTCTGATTGCATCGAAACTATTTACATTTTTAACTTCTACTTTAGTACCAAATTCAGTATCATCTTCGTTCATTATTGATACATTTACATCGGCTCTTATTTGTCCTTTTTTAGTATCACATTCTGAAATATCAGTGTATTCATAAATACTTTTAATATGTTCTAAGAATGCTAATGCTTCATCTGCACTATAAAGACAAGGTTCTGTTACCAATTCTAGAAGTGGAACTCCTGCTCTATTATAGTCTATTGTTGAAGTATTGTAATAGTGATCAAGTGATGCTGCATCTTCTTCTAAATGTATATCATGAATTAATACTTCTTTTTTAGTACCTTTAACATCTATTATTATTTTTCCATCTACTCCAACTGGATTATAGAATTGAGTTAATTGATATCCTTTTGGAAGATCTGGATAATAATAATTTTTTCTATCAAATTCCATATATTCTGGTATTTTACAATTTAATATTGATGACATCATTATAGCTTTTTTAACACATGTTTTATTAACAACTGGAAGTGTTCCTGGAAATGCCATATCTAGTGGTGCTACATTTGAATTAGCAAGTTTACTGAAACTATTTCTTGAATTTGAAAATACTTTTGTATTTGATTTCATTTCACAGTGAAATTCAAGGCCTATTACTGCTTTATATGACATTATTCCACCTCCTTTGCAATCATATTTTTATAATTCATATTACTTTCTAATGCATATGCTATGCTAAGCACATTTATATCATCTTTAACAGCACCTGTAATATTTACTCCAACTGGTAAATTATTTACAAAACCATTTGATATTGTTATTGATGGGAAACCACCAAAGTTACCTATTTGTAAATGATCTTCTAAGATATTATTTGAAGATGATAATTTATTTTTAGATTCTTCAATATATTTAGCAGGACCGCTACCTACTGGTAAAATAAGTCCATCATATTTACTAAACATTTCATTCATTTTATCTACTATTAGTCTTCTTACTCTTTTAGCATTCATAAAATATTTTTCTTGATTTTCTTTTTGAAGTACATAGGAACCGATTACAAATCTTCTTTTTATAAGTGGACTAAATCCTTTTGTTCTATGATCTTTCATTATTTCAAATGGTGTTTGTCCCTCACCTCTTGGTCCGAAGCTTATTCCTGTTAGGTTAGACATATTGCTTGTTGCTTCTGCACAAGATATTACTACATAAACAGATGGAACTGCATCTAATAATTTTTTATCAATACTTTCTTCTTTTATTTCTATACCAAGATTTTTACATAATTCTAATGTTTTATTAAAGTTTTCTAAATGATTTTTTAATTCTTCACTTGGATTTTCATAATTATTAATATCTACTATTTCTTTTATATAGAATAGTTTTTTACCTTTAACATCTTTATTTATATTTTTATAAAGGTTAATACTACTTGAATCCCAAGAAGTCATATCTTTTGGATCTATACCTTTCATTGCATCTACTGCGATTGCTGCATCTTCTACTGATCTTGATAGTACACCTACTGTATCAAGTGAGCAAGCAAATGGGAAAAGACCATATCTTGAAATCATTCCATATGTTGGCTTATATCCAACAATTCCACAATATGCAGCTGGTTTACGAATTGAATCTCCTGTATCACTACCAAGAGCGAATGGATAACATCCAGAGGCTACTGAGGCAGCACTTCCTGCTGAACTGCCGGCTGTCATTCTTCTATAATCCCAAGGATTGTGAACAATACCTGTATGTCCAGTTGTTCCAGTTCCTCCCATTCCAAGTTCATCTAAAACTGTTTTTGAAACAGGAACTGCTCCTTTATTTTTTAGATTTAAGACAGCTGTTGCATCAAAGAATGGAACATAATCTTTTAATGTATTAGAACTTCCTGTTGATAAAATATCTTTTGTTGAGAAATTATCTTTTACACCAAATGGGATACCACTTACTAATTCATCTGTTATTTCACTTTCTTTAGCATCATCAATAATAGTCACAAATGCATTAGTTTTTTCTTGTATACTATGACATTTTTCTAATGATTCTTTTATTAATTCTTTTGAAGTGATTTTTTTATTTAATAATTCTTCGTGTAATTCTTTAATATTCTTAGTTATCATTATCCCACCACCTTTGGTACTTCTACTTCTCTGCCTTCATATTGATCACAATTCTTTAATAATTCTTCAATAGGAATCTCTTCACCTACTTCATCATCATTTCTTAAATCTTCAATTGTCATTTCAAATGGAAAGCTAAGTGGCTCAGTATTTTTGATGTTTGGTATTTCATTTATTAAATCCATATTTTTTTCTATTTCATCAAATTCTTCTTGTATATTTGTTCTTTCTTCTTCTGTTAAACCTATAAGTAATTTATCTGCATAATCATCTATCATTTCTTTTGTGAAATTACTCATTTTCATTCCTCCTTTATTTTAATACCTAACTCCTCTAATTGTTTTGGTTCAAGTACACTTGGACTTCCCATCATTAAATCTTGTCCACTTGTACTTACTGGAAATGCTTGTACTTCTCTTAAGTTTGATTCATCTTTTATAATCATAAGTATTCTGTCAATTCCTAGTGCCATTCCTCCATGATCTCTTATATTCTGAACCCAACCACTAACTATTATTTCTTTTCCTACCATATCGTATTCTATATCACTAATCATTATAGTACGATATTTATTTATTTTCACTGTTTCTCCTTTTAGTAGTCACAGTTATTAGGTGTTCTTGGATAAGGTATTACATCTCTTATATTTTCAACACCTGTTAAATACATTATAAGTCTTTCAAATCCAAGACCGAAACCAGCATGATAACATCCTCCGAATCTTCTAAGGTTTGTATACCAATCTAAGTTTTCAAGAGGTATATTCATTTCTTTCATTCTATTAATTAATTTATCGTAATCATCTTCTCTTTGACTACCACCGATTAGTTCCCCAGAACCTGGTACTTCTAAGTCTACTGCGGCTACTGTTTCATTATCATCATTTAATTTCATATAGAATGCTTTAATGTCTTTTGGCCAGTCTGTAATAAATACTGGTCCATTAAAGTGTTCTGTTATATAT
>CAKOKV010000062.1 GCA_934095805.1 uncultured Bacilli bacterium
TTACCCCATTTATAATACATATTTCTTCCCCCTTATATATCATATTTTATACTATTATAGAAAATACATTTCTAAATTAATTGATACAAAATATCAATTACATTATTATTTTAGCACATAATGAGTATTTTTACCAGTACTATTGGTTACAATTATGTATTTATTTTGATTATAGACTATTTCAATTTCAGTAGTAAAATCTACAAATTATTCAGTCCTTCCTAGTTATCTAGTACTACTACCTCTACTAACTTCTTGCAATAACCTTTTTCGACCAGTTTTCTTAATATGGTTCTCCTTAACTGTTTGCAAAACCTCCCCAGTAAGACATATATCTTTCCTCGATTAGCCACTTCCATTAAACTCAATTTCACTATTGATGCTTTGTGCTTCACTAACATTTCGCTAATACCTACGTATGTATTAGACATTCACTAACTAGATATATGCCATGCACGACACACACAAAAAAGCAATATTTCGATTTGTTCTATATATCAAGTTCAAACTAAATAGTTCGAACAGATTTCTTAATGGAGCGATTGCTTAAGTTGTTTACAACTTAACTATCACAATTACGAATTAATACAATTTGTATCAATTTCTATAATCATCCTGCTACAATTCTATTTAAATATAAACACTTTTTATTTAAATTTTTATTAATTATGCTAAATTGATCTAATTATATGATAAAATGGTATTGTAGGTGATAATAGATGGATTATAAATATCAAAGAAAACAAATATTTGGGAAAAGATTAAAAGTTCCAAAACATATTTTAAACAAAGTATATAATTGTACTCTTTCTTTTAATGAATATATTGAGTATCAATTAGATGATAAAATACCAACTTCTTGCATTAGAGAGTCTGATAGAAGAATTGTAGAAAAGTTTGGTATTGATAGATGCAAAGAATTAGATTGGGAATTAATTAATAAAAGAATTTATGGTAATGACATAAGTTTTAGAGATATATTAATGCATATTGATTCACAAATAGAAGATATTAATCAAGCTTTGTATGAACTTGTAAAAGATAAAATAAAGCCAAGTGATTATTCACCAAAAATGGCTAAAATATATTCAGATAGATTGTTTGAAATACCTGCAATTGAAAACTATGAAACATACGATTATAGTGAAAGCAGATTAAGAAATATGAAAAGCAACTTTAATAATGGTAAAGTCAATATAAAGGATATTGTTAGTAATTGGAAACTATTTAAAGACAAAGATTTAAGCTATTGTTTATTAAATGATGAGAATAATAAAAATAATATTACAGGTAGTTCATTAAAAGAATTTATGAATAATTATGATACATTAGTGTCTTTAATAGTAGAAAATAATGATATATATAAATTTATTGATACTATTTCTAATAGCACTTCTGAAGATGAAAAACATAATTATATAAAACAATTTACTGACGATATATTAAGCAATACAAAAAGAAAATATGGAGATTATAGACAACCTTTTAAGCTAACAGATGAACAATATAAAGAAATATTTAAGTATTCATCAATGGAAGAATATTTAAAAGAATTTAATGAATATGAAGCAACACCTGTAATAGAAGAATTAAAATCTTTGCCTCAAGACTATGTTTTTAATATGTCAATTCCATTTTCAGAGTTATTGAATTACGATGTTTTATCATTTGTTGGTACATATGGATTAAAAAATATTGTCGATTTTGATAACGAATGTGGCCATTTCTTTACAAAAAATAATTGTGAAATGTTAAAATCAATGTTTGATATGTATTTACATTATTCAGGAAATGAGCATGATTCTAAAAAAACAATTTACACAAAAAAGAATATAGATGAAAATGGTAATTATATTGATAGACCATATACTAAAGATGAATTCTATGAAGCAATGAAAAGAATGATAAAATATGGTCCTAGTGATTGGAATTATGTTGATAAAGCTCCAGATTATAGAGATATGACAGGGGAATTCAGAGTTAGAAATGCAGAGTTGTTTATTTCAGAAGAAGCACCTGAAGAATTACAAAAAAAATTTTATACAAAATCTATTACTCCTCAATTATTATTAGAACATCCAGAATATATTCAATTCTTAAATGGAAAAGATTTGAGTTCATGTTTGAAAAATAGAGAAATACAAGTTGAAGGTAGTAATGCATTATATGAATATGAGAATATTTATAAATTTCTAGGTAATAAAACTGACTTTAATGGAGTTATGAATTTTATTACTGAATATAGTGATGTTTTAGATATTATCTTCGATAGAAAAATTTCAGATCACTATCAATATGAGATAAAGTTTTCAATTAATGATGACATAGACCAAATTCAAAGTAAAATTCATGAAACTTTAAAGAAACTTATTATTGAAAAAGGATTAACTTATCCTACGCATATTCCAAAGAAATTAATCGAAAAGTATCCATCTATGTTTTTGGATAAAAATGCGCCTCAAGAATTGCAAGAAGCTTTTTATGGTAGAACTATTACTTCAGAATTTATTTTATCAAATCCAGCTTATAGAAATTATTTAAAAAATGTTGATTTAGAATGCTTATTTAAATATATGCTTGTTAATATAATGCCTAAAAATTTATCAAATAGTATAGTAGCATCTTCACCTTTAGGTCGTAGAACTAGATATTATCAAATTAGTTTTGTTAATGCACTTAAAGAAACTTTTGGTGAATCGGATGCTTTAGATGTAATGCTTATATATGGAAAATATATTGAACAAGTTTATGAGGCAAATAATTTTAAAAACTTCTTATATAATCCAGAGTTTACACAGGATGGATTTCTTGATGAACTTGATAAAGCGATATTACAAAATATTATTGATGGAAATATGAAATATGATGAGAATATTCCTAGTCATTTCAAAAATAATAATCCAACTTTATTCTTAGAAGCAAATGTGCCACAAGAAATAAAAGATAAATTCTATAATAGAGCATTTACATTAAAAGATTTTAATGATAAACCTGAATTATTAAATATATTTGAAGATACAAACATAGCATGTGCTTTTTCGGAAAATATGTCTTGGATTATTCCACTATTTAATGATTCTGAAAATTTTAAAACTGGAAACTACAATCGTATGAAGGTTATATCAACATATTCTAAAATACAAGATGTAGAACTTCAAAAAGCGTTTAAAGAATATGTCATGGAATTTGGAACTAATATTGATGTGGAAAAAATAGAATACGTTTCAGAAGTTTTATCAAGACTTTCATTATCAAATTCAAGTGAAATATTTACATTTAGAAAAGAACTTGCTACTCAAATATTGAAATCAAATAATCCTTTAGAAAGTTTAAGCAAAATCGAAGATGTGTTTATTAGAAATAATATTCCTACTGTCGGAAAAATATATTCTTGTTTTGAAATATTACACCCTGATTTTCAAGGATTTAATTTTGAAAATTCAATGGTATCACCAATATTAAAAAAATCATCAACAATGAGCAAAAAAGTAACTGTGTTCTCTGATTTGATTAAATCATCATTTGGATCTAATAATAGATCTGTCAACGCATATTTAAAAAATATAGAATTTGGATCTAATTTATATGAAAGTATAAAAGCGGGTCAAATTCAATTTGATTCACTTGGAGAAGTTGAGATAAGAGAATTAACTACTTTTTGTAGTCATTTAGCAACTTTATATAATAATACTATGAAAGCTAAAAGGAGTAATGAAACATTCAAATCAACTGGATATGTTTTAACAGATATTTTAGATCTTTCAAAGAAATTATCTCCTGATGGTACGTTAGATTATAATTTAGCTGATAGAGTTATTAGAATGTTTTGCGGATTTACTGGTATTGACACATTAGAACAGGCAAAAGAATATATTGAAAGAAAAGTTAGTACTGCTGATTCACAAAATAGAAATGCATCAAGTTCAGATATGATATTAGAACAAGGAGATTTTATAAAAGGGATTGGCGGTATTTCATATTTAAGAAATATTTTACAAAATGGTAGTGTTTCAAAAGAGTATTTGGGATCAAGTGCAGGTAGTGATGCTACTCCACTTGATACTGATATTTCAATGATAATGAGTTCAGATGGAACAATAAGTGAAAAAATGGATGCAACTGCTGCTTCAAGTTATGGGCCTATATGGTTTGTGCTTAAAAATGATGATAGATTTATAACTACAAGAACAAGTAATGAAACATTGGAAGCAAAAATGGATATGTCTAAAATGGAAGTATTCTATACAGGTCTTTTAGGACAAGGACATTATGGAATTAGAACTGGATTTGCTTCTAGTGAAATAAATTATATTGTTATGGAACATTTTGATCCTCGCGTAGGATTAGAAATTGCTATGAATGGCTTCTATATTCCTGTAGCTAATAAAGAAGGAAAAATTGTATTTACTCCAAAAAATTATGACGAATTAAGAACTAAAATGAGTGGTTTATCATATTTTAACGAGAATAATTATACCTTCTCTGAAAATCTAATTACAGAAGAAACAGAATACTTTGCACAGCAAATAGAACAAAGCAATTATGAAGTTCAAGCTAAAAGAGAAAAAATCAATAGTGTTATCAAAAATTCTCTTGAAGAATTAGGATTACATCTAAAAACTAATATTGATGGAGATTTAACTGAGGGATTTGTAGAATTGATTGATACCGGTTCAACAGGAAGAGGAACAAATAAACCTGGTGATGGAGATTTTGATTTTATGATGAGATTAGATAAAACCATATTATCAAATCCAGCTAGATTAAACGAATTAAAGCAAACTATATTAAGAAATTTTGGGCGCGAAAATTCTTCTGAATTAACTGGAACTGGAGACTTTAGATTAAAGAATGTTCAAATAGATACAGATATAAATGTAGATATTGATATTACATTTACTGAAAAAACAGATAAAGTATCGTATTCTACTGATATGGCATTACAAGATAGACTTGCTACTATTCACAGAAATGATCCTGAAAAGTATAAATATGTTGTTGCTAATATATTACTAGCAAAACAAGTTCTTAAAAAAGCTGAAGCATATAAGCCTAATCGTGGAGAAATACCTCAAGGTGGTTTAGGTGGTGTTGGAATTGAAAATTGGATTCTTCAAAATGGTGGTTCATTTACTGATGCTGCTAAAAGTTTTGTTGAGGCTGCTGATGGAAAAAGTTTTTCAGAATTCCAATCTACTTATCAAATATGGGATTTTGGCGATAATCACTTAGCCGAAAGAAGAGGACTATATGCACATGATAATTTTGTTACAAACAATATGAGTGAAGCAGGATATCAAAAAATGGTTCAAGCTTTAAAAGAATATTTAAAATCTATAGAAATTTCACAAATAGATACCGAAACTATAAAACGATGACTTATAATGATAAGCCATCGTCTTTTTCTTTGGTCTGCCTATGTATTAAGTAAGGACACAAATATAAATACTTGCAACTTTCTTTTCATTATTCATTAACCAATCACTCCTTTTTACTAAAAAAGAGGAGACAATGGTATCTAATTAATTCTAAATACTACTGACTCCTCATTAAATTCAATATTATAAATTTTCGATATCTTGCGTTTATATATCATAAATATACCTTCATTTCTAGAGCATACCTTTTACATTGGCAATTTATAATATCACTTATTTAAGATTGTATATTCCCTATATTGAGAATAAGTAGTATTAGTTGAAGCTAATATTTAAATAACTATTTAATCTTTTTTATATAATCTTCTAAATCTTTAATTTCAGTAGAGTTTGATAGAATACCGATATAGAAAGTTTTAGAATAATTAAAAGCTAGGAAAGTAATTTATTTAATAATAACCCTATGTGGCTCAATATAAGATAAATTAGAGTGTTCTATAATTCTCATATTACCATTTATTATTTTCGGTTTAGTATTACAAAAAATCACATATAAACTCCATTTTCTTTTTAAATTCAGTTTCAAACCCTATTAGTT
>CAKOKV010000063.1 GCA_934095805.1 uncultured Bacilli bacterium
AGTCCCCCCGTCGCTACCATAATTAAAAATAGAGCTCAGAAATTCTGAGCTTTTTTGTTTAAATTAAAATTGATATTTAATCTTTTATATGATAAAATTTTATATAGAATAGGTGAAGAATATGAATAAGTTTTTAATAACAATAATAGTACCAAATATAGAATACGAGTGTGATTTATTTATTCCGAACAATAAAAAGGTCGGAACAATAAAATCATCAATATTAGAATCACTAAAAACACTTACAAACGGTGTATTTAATAAAACAATAAACGATGTTAAATTTATTGATAAAGATTTAAAAGAAGAATATGACAACGATAAATTAATAAAAGATACTAAAATTAAAAATGGTACTAAATTAATTATTCTATAAGGAGGTAAAAATGAGAATATCAATAATAAGAAGTAGAATTATAGAAGATTTATTATTACCTCAAGTTATAGAAGGAACTTATTGGATAAAAGATTTTGATATAAATGGTAATAAATCAAATTTCATATCATTAGAAGCAGTAGAAGGTAAATGGAAAATAATTAATAATAATGAAAGTTACTGCATAGATGATATAGAAAATAAAATAGAAGATGTTTTTCTTGAAACAAATAAATTTTATACAATTTATAACACAACAACAAAAAGTAAACTAAAATTTTATACAAGCGACATAGAATTTAAAAATGATTCATATATGATTAATAATTATTTAAAAGATAAAATAACTATAGGATCATTGGATTCAAATAAAATAATATATAAACATTTAGATGATGTGACAGCCACAATTGAACAAATTGAAAATAGTGTAGTATTAGTACTTAATACATCAGCAAAAACTCCAGTTTATATTAATAAATCAAGAGTAAATGATACTACTTTACTTTCAAATGGAGATATTATTTTCATAAATGGACTTAAAATAGTTTATTATGAAGAAATGGATAATGAGGTATTAAAATATTTATTTGTAGATAAAACTGCAACAGTGAATATGGAACAAAGAAATATCAAAGCTGCTATAAATAAAGAATATGTTGAAGATGAGGAAGAAGTAGAATATCCTTTATTTGAAGAAAAAGACTATTTCAATAAAAAGCCAAGATTTGTAAGCGATATTAAACCACTTGATATTTCTATTGATAATCCGCCATCTAAAATACAAGAAAATAAAATGCCATTGTTACTTACAATTGGGCCAATGATAACAATGTCATTAACATCACTTTTAGTTGGATATACAGCACTAGATAATGTATTAAAAAAAGATGCTACTTGGGCACAAGCAATGCCATCATTAATAATATGTTTTACAATGCTTGCTGGTGTAATAATTTGGCCAGTACTAACAAGAATGTATACTAAAAAAATGACAAAAAAACAAGAAGCAGAAAAAGCAGAAAAATATACTAAATATTTAGAAGAAAAAAGAAAAACAATAAATGATGCTAAAAGTGAACAAGAAAAAATATTATGTAATAAATATTTGAGTACCAAAGAGTGTAGTGAAGTTATACTTAGAAATTACACTACATTATGGGAAAGAAGACCAGAAGACGAAGATTTTTTATCAGTTAATTTAGGTAGTGGAACATATAAAATGTTTATAAATATGCCAATACCAGAAAAACATTTTCAAATGGACGAAGATGATTTAGAAAAGAAAGTTACTGAATTATATGATGAAAAAAGAATGCTAGAAAATGTTCCAGTTGTATATTCATTCATCAAAAACTATGTAAGTGGATTTATTGGTGAAGATATAATAACTCATGAATATATAAAACAAATATTAATTCAATTACTAGCATTTCATAGTTACGACAATTTAAAAATAGTAGTTTTAACTGATGAAGAAAATGAAAATTATTTTGAATTTTTAAAATGTTTACCACATTGTTTTTCAAATGATAAAAAAATGAGATTCTTTGCTACTAATAATAATGAATATAAAGAAGTATGTTATTTTTTAGATAGAATATATAATGAAAAACAAGAAAAAGTACAAGAAACTAAAAAAATAACAATAGATAAAACATATTTAATAATAACTAATAATTTCAAAAAAATTAGGGATTACTCTGTAATTAAAAAAATATTAGAAAATAAAGAATATTTTGGATTTAGTTTAATAATTGCTGATAATAAAATAACTAATTTGCCAAGTGAATGTAATTCATTTATAAAGTTATCTGTTGAAAAGGGTTCACTACAATATGCTAAAACAAGTGAACAAGATATGATAAGTTTTAATGTCAATCTAAAAGAAAAAATAGATTATGAAACTTGTTCTAAGATACTTGCTAATATGCCTATTGATATAGAAAATGAAGTAGATGGAAAAATACCAAATAAAATAGGTTTCTTAGAAATGTATGATGTTGGTAAAGTAGAACAATTAAACTCATCTATGAGATGGGAACAAAATAATCCTACTATTAATTTACAAGCACCAATAGGTATTGGAAAAAATGGGGAACAAATAATATTAGATGCTCATGAGAACTTTCATGGACCTCACGGATTAATTGCTGGTTCTACCGGTAGTGGTAAGTCAGAGCTTATAATAACATTTATACTATCACTTGCCGTTAATTACAGTCCAGAAGAAGTACAATTTATACTTATAGATTATAAAGGTGGAGGACTAGCTGGAGCATTTGATAATAACAATATGAAGCTTCCACATATAGTAGGTACAATAACTAACTTAGATACAAATGATATGAATAGAAGTTTTGCATCAATACAAAGTGAACTTAAAAGAAGACAAGAGATATTTAATAAAACAAGAGAATTAACTGGTGAAAGCACTGTGGATATTTATAAATATCAAAGAATGTATAGAGAAAAAATAGTAACAGAACCAGTTTCACACTTATTCATTATTTGTGATGAGTTTGCAGAACTAAAAATGCAAAAATATGAATTTATGGAACAACTTATAAGTACAGCTAGAATCGGTAGAGGTCTTGGTATACACCTAATTTTAGCAACACAAAAGCCAAGTGGAATAGTTGACCCACAAATATGGAGTAATACAAGATTTAGAATTTGTATGAAAGTACAAGATAAAGTAGATTCTAATGAAATAATTAAATGTTCAGATGCAGCATTTTTAAGTACAGTAGGTAGATTCTATTTCCAAGTTGGCTATAATGAAATATTTGTACTTGGACAAGCAGCATGGGCTGGTACTAGATACTTACCATCAGACAAAGTTAAAAAAACAATTGATACAAATATAGAATTTATTGATAATATTGGTAATATAATAAAAACATCAAATACAAAAACACAAAAATTCGTTGTATATGAACAATTAGGCGAAGAACTTACTAATATAATAAAATATTTAGACAAAACAGCTAAAGAAAAAAATATAGCTGCTAAACCATTATGGCTAGAAAGATTATCAAATAATATATTGGTAGATAACTTAATTAAAAAATATAACTATAATAAAGCAGGAAATATAATAAACTTAGTGATAGGTGAATATGATATACCAAGTAATCAAGAACAAAGATTACTTTCATTAAATCTATCAGAAAGTGGAAATACTGTTATATATGGTGTTACTGGTAGCGGTAAAGAAAACTTCTTAACAACATTGCTATATTCTTCAATGTTATATTATAGTCCAAAAGAAATTAACTATTATATTATTGATTTCGGTTCAGCATCACTTAGAATATTTGAAGAGTGTAATATGATTGGTGACATTGTTAATAGTGAAGATGCAGATAAAATAGAAAATCTATTTAAATTATTAGAATCATCAATAGAACAAAGAAAAAAATTATTTTATCAATACAATGGAGATTATTTAACATACATAAAAAATACTAATAATTTAATACCTACAATTGTTGTAATAATAAATAATTTTGAGTTATATGATGAATCATATGAAAAATATAACGAAAGATTAATAATGTTAACAAGAGAATGTAATAAGTATGGAATTTACTTTATTGTTACTTCTAACACACCAAACGGATTGAAAAGTAAATTAAAACAAAACTTTGGACAAATATATTCCCTACAACAGAATAAAGAAGAAGATTATAACACAATATTTAGTACAAATAAAAAAGTTTATCCAACAAACATATTTGGTAGAGGAATAATAAAAGAAGATAACATTTATGAATTCCAAACAGCTTTTGCATCTGATATAGATAATATTAATAACTTTATAAAAGAAAAAATATCAGTATACAATACACAATATCCAGAAACAGCTTCAAAAATTCCAGTATTACCAGATGTAATAAATTACAAAGATTTAGATTTAAGTTCATTAAAACAAACTGAATATCCAATAGGTCTAAATAAAGATACATTAAGAATCAGTAAAATAGATTTCAATAAAAACTATATTACATTAATAGCTGGTCAAGATATTACAATATATACAAAATTCATAAATAATTTACTATATCAATTCTTGAAAAATAATTTATATACAATAACTATTAATTCAGAAAATATAGATATAGATGAAAATATAATTAATAGTAGTGATTATAATGATAAAAGATTTGATGATATATATTTAAAAATTAAAAATTATATAAATGAATGTGTAGAAACATATGAAAATAATAATTATGATAGAAATATATTTGATAAATCAAAAAGACTAGTTTGTGTTATATTAGGTTTCTCAAACTTCAAATCAAAATTAAGTGATGAGAATAGTAAAGAACTTGATAAACTAATTATCAAAGCAAAAGAATTAGAAGTAATAGATTTCATTTTAATAGATTCATCAAGTAATTTAAAACAATTAGAATTTGAAAGTTGGTTTAAAAAATCAGTTAACACAAATAATGGAATTTGGCTAGGAAACGGTATAGCTACACAATATAACTTTAGAATTAATAATAAGTTAGATGAATTTGCAAAAGAAATACCAATAAATTATTGCTATGTTATTAGAAATGGTCAAGCTGAATTTGTAAAATATATCGATAATATTAATTAAGAACTTCATTAGAAGTTCTTTTAATATAGACTAAAAATAAAAAATATTGTAAAATTAATTATAGAGTATAGAAAGGAATATCATTATGAAAATAGATACAGAAACATTAACAGTAGCAGTATCTCTTTTAGAAAGTCATACACATACAATAAATTTAGCTAACATTGATATTAATGATGCATGTAATAATTTTATAGGAATGGGTGAATATATAGAAGAGTTGCAAAGACATTATAAAGAATATGAAGCAATCATTTTAAAAACAATAAATAGATTAAAACAAATGTCATATTTTATTAATAATGAAGTAATAAAACAATATCAAAATGTAGAAAATGAATTAACAAAAAACTTTACTGATATAACTAATTCAATAATAGAAATTGAAGAATGAGTATAGACATAATCAAAAAAAAATAGTAAAATATTATTAAGATATGGAGGAATAGAAATGGCAAAAATATCATTATCATTAGAACAAATTAATACAATAATAACAAAAATTAATTCAGCAAGTGAACAAATATCAACAAGTTGGAATTCAATTAAGACAGAAGATTTAACAAAAATAAGAAGTTCATGGGCTGGGAAAGATTGTGAAGCATATATTGCGAAAGTAGAAGAGATGGATAACGATATGCAAAAAGCAATACAAGCATTAAAGTTATTATCAGCAACATACTTAAAAGCACAACAAAATATAGTAGCAACACAAGAAAAAATTACAACAACAGTATCAGGTTTATAGGAGGAATAATAAATGGCAGATGTATATGTTAATAGCGAAGAACTAAGAGAAATAGC
>CAKOKV010000064.1 GCA_934095805.1 uncultured Bacilli bacterium
TTTCCCTTTCGGTTTTATATTTTTTAGTGCCTCTATTTAACATATCTGCTAAAATATTTCTTTTTGTTATTTCATCCGCAAAATCTTTACACCATTTCTCATCTCTGATTCCATCTACGAATGAATCATCAACCATTTTAATATATTTAACACCTTGTTTATAAAGCATTTCAATTTCATCTACTATATTTTCTATACTTCTTGTTCTCCAAACTTTTCCATCACTTAATCTAAAAAATGATATTACAGAACAAAATTCACAGTTTCCAGAACATCCTCTAGCAGTAATCATATTAACAGATGATTTTTTATTTAATACAACATTCATGGTATCACGACTAGGAAAAGGTAATGAATCTAAGTCATCATTTAAACATTCCATATCATTTAAAATAGCTTTACTATTTTCATCTAAAAACCCTACATTTTTTACATCATATGGTATTTGATTTTTTTCAATACATTTTGCTAATTCACAAATTGATTTTTCTCCTTCTCCCCTCATGATATAGTCTGATCCTGATTTTAAATATTGTTCTGGATAAAATGTTGGTCCAAAGCCTCCACAAGCTATTTTAATATTTGGATTGTGTTTTTTTAACATTTGCATTAATTTAACTGTGGGTGCTGTATTAGACATATATGATGATATTCCAACAAATAAAATATTTTCTTCTTGAGCTATTATTCTGTTGTACACTTCTTCAACTTCAAGTTCATTTAACCATGCATCTATAATCTCAACATCATATTTTTCTCTTACTAAGGAAGCTTTTAAATATTCAATACCTAGGTTTTCTTCTGATGTTCTATGAGTCTTTGGTGATAAAGTAGTTAGTATTATCTTTTTATTACTCATATTTTTTTCACCAACACTTTTGCAAGTCCACTAACAGAACCTTTTGCCTCACTTACTTCACATTCTTCTGTTATAGTTTTACATAAATTGCTTAATTGAAATAATGTTTGTTCGTCTTCCATTGATGGCATTGGATAATCAAAACCTGTTATATAGTTATAAGTTCCTTTAACTATTTTAGACATACTTTCATACATAAATAAAAATTCATCAATTCTATCTTTTTGTCTAATAAATGATTCTCCTGTACCAGCGGTACTTATACTAAATACATTTGTTAATGGAGCTTTATCATTAGATGGTTCTAGAATTAAACTAGGATCTATATGTTCATTAACTACTATTTTTTTGTTCCACTTATCATCTGCTGTCATATTTATCTTCTTATAAAGTTCAGGAAAATATAATTCGATTGCTCCTAATCTCATTTGTATTTCTTTTGTTCCGCCTAATATCATTGGTTTTCCATTTTCCATTCCTATTACTGAGTGATCATTAGATATCAGTTTACAGTTATGTTTAGACATTAATTCATATGCTAAACTTGTTTTTCCTGCATTTGCATCACCAACTAAAACAAAACCATTATTTGATGAATGCATTAAAGATGAACTATGTAATAAGTATTTTTCATTTCTTGCTAATATTTTTGAAAACATAGACAATGCTATATAAACAATATCTGGAAATCTTATTTCATTTTCATTGGCAGTTAAGATTGAAACATTATATTCTTTATCATAATGCATACTTTTTTTATCACCATCATTTATTATTATTGCATCTGAATAATTTACATTACTAACAGGAACTAATGATGATGTAATACTTGTAATTGGAATAGTTCTCATTATTGATGAATTTGCTTCAGTTAATTTTGATTTTAATTTTTCCGAATTAGTATAAATACTTAGTTCTGCATAGTCTTTTATTTTTAATTTTATCTCATATATCATAAAACCTCCATTAAATATTTTTTATTTCATTGATTATTAAATTTATAAGTTCATCACTATAATCTTCATTATAGTATATATAATCTGTTTCAGTCAAACAATGAATTCCTGTTACCATTGGTGAATAGGGATAATCTTTTTTTAAAAAGATTTTCATTCTTTTCTTATTTGCTGATGCCCAGCCTATTTCAACATGCACACCACCAGAATGTGGCACACCAGGAATTACACATACTAGATCAACTGCCTTTATAGTTTCAAAATCTATTTGTGTACTTTCTTCTGCTGATGAGTATGTTTTTCCCCATTTTTCTCTTTCGTGTGCTAAAAAATAGTCACAATTTATCTTTTTTAATTCTTCTGTTAATTTAGTAAAAAACTTTTTATATTCACTCTTAACCTCATAATGTTCATCACATAATTGAGAATAAGGCATTGCTAAAAATACTTTCATTTTTCCTCCGTTATTCATAGAATTCATCTGGGAATTCTCTAAAATTTTTATTTTTTCTAGACATTTTTGAACAAACAGTACAATCGTATGATTTATAATCTTTTAGAAATTGTAATATTATTTTTGTTGTTCTTTTTCTACAAGATTTAATATCTTCTACATATGCTTTTGCTTCTTGTTTTTCTTTCAAATCATTAATATAATTTGCTCTACCACTTGGATCATCTATTTGTACAGCAATTCCTGCATAACAAATTTGATTTAGTTTTGCTAATGTTGCTTCTGGATCACATGTTTGACCTACAATGTCCCATCCCATTTTATTATAAAAGCTTAATTCTGCTTTAGTTTCTATTCTTGGATATCCATAAAATGAAACATATGTTGCATTTTCTTTAACTAGAAAAGGCATTTTCCTACTAGCTTCACATAATTTTTTTGTTAATTCATTACAAAAAGGTTCAAACATTTCTGCATTATGAAATGAAATATTCTGGTTCCAACTAATGTTATAATTTCCTGCTCCCACTAAGTCTCCAAGAACATAAACACTTCCTTGTGGCATTTCTGGATTTATTCCGCCAACAACAAATGTTCCTATTAATTTTGTTGCTCCTGAATTTTTAACAGCTTCTATAGTCTGTTGAAAGTTTATTTGACTAGATGGTACTTTTTCACCATTAAATCTTCCATATATTATTAAAACTGGTACATCATATACATTTCCAATATAACATCTATGTACTGGTCCAAAAGAAGTATTTATTGTCACTCTTTTAAGGTTAAACTCTTTAATCATTTCATCGCTTCTCATTATAATTGCGACTTCAGGTTTAAAATCTCCTATCATATATCCTCCTTAATTCTTAAAAAACATTGTTGGTAAATATCCATCATGAACTGAAACTCTTTTCTTTTTTAATGTTTTAAATTGTTTTTTATTTATATCGTCATCGTTTTCAAATGGACAATATGGATCTCTTTCATTTAATGTTTTATTCCATAACATTCTTCTATCATATACTCCACCCTTACACTTATTTCTTATTTCACAGTCTTTGCATTTTTCTGGTATTGGTGCTTCTATAAAGTCTTCAAATTTTACTTTTGATAAAACATTTTCTTGTTTTATATTATATTTATTTCTAAAATCTTTTGTTATTAAATATGTAGATGGGCATATACTTCCATCTGGTAATATTCTAATACTATATATTCCTGTATTTTCTTTTATATCTTTTTCTCTAGTATAAATGTTTCCTAATAACACATCACTTAATGTAACAATTTTGTATTTCTCATTAATATATTCTAAAGTTGACATTAATGTTTTATAACTTAAGATAAATTTTTCATTTATCTCTTTATTGTCACTAACTGGTCTATAAATATTTAATCTAATTAGTGCATCATATTTCTTTGCTATTTCAAATAATCCATCTATATTTTCAGGAGTCATTGTTTCTTCAAAGCCAACAAAAACAATTGTTGCTGTTTTCTTATCTTTTTGTAACATTTTCAATGTATTAATTGCCCAATCATAAGCTTTAGGTTGTCCTCTAAAAAAGTTATGTTTTTCTGGTATTGCAAAATCTAAAGAAACATCAACTTCATCAATACTTTTCTTATAAATATCATATAACTCTGGATCTTTACTAACTCTTTCATAAATATATCCGTTTGATGTTAATGATTGTGTTATACTTGGATAATTTTCTCTTACATATGAAATAAATTTAAAAAAATCATTGCTTATTGCATTTTCCCCTGTTCCATAATTAATTGAATCTATGTATTCGTGATTTTCATCCACAAATTTAATCCAATCTTTTAATGTTGTATCACTAGTGCTGTGTCTAGTATCTTTACTGTAACAAAATTTGCAATTCATATTGCAGGCATTTGTTATACCCCAACCGACATTATATTTTTTCATAGTTTCACCTCGAATTAATTATATAAAAAAAAGGTACTATAAATCAATTATATACCTTTTATAATGCTTATAAAATTTTTTTATATGTTCTTTTTACTCATAAATGTTATAAATTCTTGTGTTGCTGTAGAAAGTAAGGAATCTTTGTAAAGTAAAAATATATCAAATTCAGGGAACCTACAATTTAAATCGATTTTATATAAATTAGGATATTTTTCTATTGTTTTTTCAAATAAAAATCCAATTCCAATTTCTTGTTCAACCATTTCAGCAATCATATCACTAGTAGCTACCGTATAGCTAGGTTCAAATGGTACATTATATTTTTTAAATATTTTTACTAAACTTTTTGTGCTACTTGATGTATCTAACGGAACAATTAATGGATAATTAACTATTTCCTTTAATTCAACAATTCTATTTAATAATTGTGTATTTTTGCGATTACAAGCTAATGCACATTTTTCTCTTGCTATTTTTTTTACTACAAATTCTGATATATTCTCTTCCAACGGTGAACAATCAATTAGAATATCTAGTTCATTCATATTTAATAATCTGAATAATTCTTTTGTAGATTTACAAATAACTTCAATTCTAATATTCGGATAACTTTTACTGAATTTTTTAATTATATTAGTTAGTAAGAATACTCCAATATGTGATGGAATCCCAATAGTTATTTGTCCTTTTTTTAAATTTATTAAATCATTTATTTTTCTTTCACCATTTCTTAAACTATTAAGTGCTTCTTCTACATAAGGTAGTAATTCTTCTGCTGCTGGTGTCATTAGTAAATTATTGCCTCTTTCAAAAAGAGTAACTCCAAGTTCTTCTTCTAACTTTTTTATATTATAGCTTACACTTGGTTGTGTCAAATTTAATAATTTTGCTGTTTTAGAAAAACTACCATTTTGGCATACCAGATAAAATAACTTATATAATGATAGATTTACTAGATTTTCATTTTCTTCCATACTTGCTCCTTCAATATTGAGTATATTATATAACAAATATTATTTTTTTAAAATAAAAAATCTTATAACTATTAAATAAGATTTTTATTGCTATTAATATCAAATTTTAAAATTTTCGGACGATCTGTTTTTACAGTATCTTCACTAGGTTCAGAAAATGTATCGTCCTTTTTACCAAATAATATACTTGTCATGATATTTTTTACATTGTTATAATGAATTCTTTCTTTAAAATTCATTCTAATTGTTTCTTCAACAAAATCTTCTGAAATGCTTTCTAAAATAATATCAAAAATGTCATCACTAACATAATCATATTCTCTGATTTTTTCTAATATTCCTAATTTACTTCCTATATAATATACCAAATCAGTATCTGTAAATATACTATCTGATTGTTCTATATAATCTTCTACTCTTTTAAACATTTCACTATATCTTGCTTGTTCTTCAGTATAAATATATCTATCCCAGTTATTTTGTATTTTAATGATTTTATTTTTTAAAGGTAACAATAAATTTAAATGTGTGCATAAATATGATCCTAACATTTGATCATATGAACTTATAAAACTTATCATAAAATTATTTAA
>CAKOKV010000065.1 GCA_934095805.1 uncultured Bacilli bacterium
TATCCTTAAAGAATCTTTCTATTTCTATTATTGCTTCTTCTTTACTGCCGGATCCATGAATTACATTAATACTTTTATCAGTGCCATATTTTCCCCTTATTGTTTCAGGCCCTGCAATCCTACTATCAGTTGGCCCTATCAACTTTCTAAATCTTTCAACAATGTTATCTCCTTCTAAAAGTAAAATTGCTACTTTATTAGAAGTCATATAGTCAACAAGCTCCGGGAAAAATGGTTTATCTATCAAATGGGCATAATGTTCTTTTAAGATTTCTTTATCCAAATATTTCAGGTAAAAATCTTTAATAGTAAATCCTTCGTTGTAAATGGCCTCTATGATTTCATCTAAATACACCATTCCATCTGGCTTTACAATAGCAAGCGTCCTTTCTTTATTCTTTGTTTTCATTCAAACCTCCTTCCAACCTTATTTGGTTTTAAAACTATTAATTATTTGATCTTGCTTATTTTCTACTAAATCAAAATTTTCTTCACAATAACCCTTTCCTCTTTTATCTCCATCATGGTATTCTTGTCCAGATAATCCACATGATAATCTAGTAATCTGATCCATGAATTCATTCTTTAAAAAGAAGAACATCCCAATTATAAACGTTGAAATTATAGCTATTATTAATACATACTCCACTAATGTTTGACCTTTATTATTTAACATATCTACTCCTATCTTTTACAACGTGTTATAACATCATTCTATCCCAACTCCATTATATCACATTTCTACCGATTTCAGTAAATTTTTAGTCGTTTTGTTTTAATTTTTAGTATACTTTACTATTTTCCTCATCAAACATCTCATAAAACTTCTCTGCTGCTTTTTCTTGTTCATATCCTAATCTGTCAAGTGCATTTAATATCTTACCTTTGTATGTCTTTTTCGTAATTACATTTTTAATAATATTTACTTTATGTTTTTTAGTGGTTTTAATTTTTTTGTAATCGTTAATATAATTTTCATAAGCAATTTGCATTATTACATCTTCAATATTAAAATCATTTTTATTTATTTTTTTAGAATAGTAATTTATATTATATAAAGCGTGATTCACGATAGCATTATAAATATAATTATCACTTTTATCTAATTTTTCTTTAATCATTTTGTTTTCTGTTATTGATTCAAATCCTATGTCAGATATATTATTTCTTTTATCTATATCCATTAAAATATCATTTATTTTATCAATAGTCTTATAAATATTTTCCTTAACATTCTTAATTTCTTTTTCCTTAAATATATCCTTTTTTATATCTTTTGTTAGAGTTCTAATTTTATTCCCAATTTCATCTTTTGGCAAAGAATTATATTTAATATATTTTCTTTCCGTACTTCTTACTTGATTTAATAAAAAACCTAATCTTATTATTTTTTCTTCCATTTCAATATCTTTAAGATTTCTTAAAGTAAAGTTTATACTTTTAGGATTAAAGTAAGATTTTAATTCATCAAACTCTTCTTCCAATTTAATTAATGTTGGTGTGTATAGCTTTTTTCTTTCTATTTCTAGAGTGGCTTGTCTTTTCAAAAAATTTCTTTCTTTATCGCCTATTTTTAGTTTTATTCTGTGCTCTAATTTATTATATCTATTTCGGTAACATTTTCTTTTTTCTATCCAAGATATATGAAAATGATAATTATTATCCCTGTCAGAATGTAGTGCTACTATCCATTCTAAATTTTCTTTAGGATTTTCATATCCTGAATATGATAAAAACTTAGGTATCAAATTAACAGATATTTTCTTTTGAAGTTCCTTAATATCTATATGCTTATCTACATATTCTTGATTAAACGACAAAACTGTCATTTGAATATTGCTATTTTCTACATATTTACACCATTTTTTTTGCATTGATAAAACCATATTATCATTTAAAAAAGAGCCATCTTTTAACATAGCCATTTCTTCTCTTTTCATTTTATTTTCTTCCATAACTTCTTCCGTTTTTTTTTCACCCATAAAATAATCAAATAATGAATTAGTTTTTACTTTTGACATTTCTTTAATACTAATCTGAGCTTTCTCTTCATCTCTTGAATATTCATAAAAACCAGTAATATAATCATTTAATTTTTTTCTATATTCTTCTTTAGTTTTACACTGAATATATCTCCATTTGTTAGAGTTCTTAGCTTTCATATATAATCTTAAATTATTACTTGGATTATTAACAGCATAATATGGATGAGTTATAAAAATTACTTTAGAATCTTCTATCATAATTATTAAAGTCTTTGAAGTAATAGTTCTATTTTTTCTAACACTCTACACATTATGCTTTTTAGTTCTATATCTTCATTATATTTAAGTATTCCAAGTTCCAATAATTCAATATATAGATCATTCTTAACTGTATAATCAAATTCTTTAACCATAATATCTATTTTTTCATCTATCTCTTTTGGGATAGAAACACTTCTTCTTATTATTTCCTTTTTTATCACACTAACCCCCTTTAAAAACTAATTTAACCAACTACTATAATTTTTATTTTTTTCATTAAATTCTTTTAAACATTCATCTTTATTGATATCTTCGTTTATTGGAAATACCATATTAGCAAATATTTGCTCAAGCAACTTTTTATTTAAATTTTCTCTATATAATAATCTATTTAATTTATTATCTATTTCTATTATTTTTAACTCTAAATTTTCTTGATTATTTACCTCTTCAATACATTTCTTTATTCCTACACTTTTTAATTTTATACCATTCTTTTTCATATAATTAAAAAGCATACTCTCTGTATGCCCACTTAAATCTATAGTATATCTGCTCATAATTTTTTCTCTTTATATTTTATAAAATTTTCAGTATAGCTTAAATTCTCAGTAAAATACCCACTATAAATAATGTTATTTATATTTCTTTCTATGTGTTCAAAAATATCAAAATCAGCAAGCATATAATCATCTTCTATTGTTTTATAGTTTTTGTCTGACAATTCAATTTTTAAAATTGCTACAAAAGAATTTGGTAATATATTTTCTTCTCCTAATGCAGTAGTCTTAATATCACTTATTGCATATTTTTTTACTTTTTCATAATCTCTACTAACTCCGTAATTCCATACATCTAATATATATTTATCTTCTATATTTAATATATCTTTATCATTCTTTCTTATTTTTTTCTTATCAAGTACATAGCCATTGATAAAGAAATATGCTATCTTTTTCATTCTTTTCCTCCCGTCTTTATTTTTTCTTTTTAATATTTATCTATATTAAGTTCAATAAAAAGCAACTAGTATATGTGCCATTCTCTTTAGTTGCTATTGTAATTTTATAGGTTAACCTAGTCTATTATCAACTGGTTTTAAACTCTTATTTTAAATTATCTCTAACCCACTTAATTATCACACCACACTTTTTTAAAGTTAGAGTGTCCATATATATCATTATACCATATTTTCCCGATTTCAGTAGATATTATTGTTTTTGCATATATTTAACTTCAACAGGATATGGGATGACACCAAAAAGAGAAAAGCCTCTTATTTTATAAGAGCTTTCTCTTGTTTTTTTGGTGCAAATCTATTTTCGCACTTGCGAAAATGTGTATAATTATATGCAAAATATATGGCATTTTTATTAATTTAGATTATTATATAAAGAAAAATATATACTCACTTCTTATTTATTATTTAGTCATTCTATAATTATTATTAATGTATCTATCTATGAATATTATTCTTTTTTATTTTTATCTAAAACTATATTGTTGATATTTTTTGTTTCCATCTCTAAATAATAATTATCAATCTCATTAAGTTCTCTAATATATTCATTATTAGCTCTTTCTATTTCTCCTACAACAAGATTCAATTTATAATCTTTCTCTAAATCAGAAACTAGTTTTTTATGTTTTGTATTTTTTACTATTCTTGTATCAGCAAATTCATAATCTACATAACTTACTTTTTTATTACTGGGGTTGTAATTAACACATACATTATTAAAACCAGTTTTATATTTCAAATTAATAAATCTTATATTTTCTACTTCATTATTATTTAGATGTTCCACATCAAATTCAACTCCATAATGCTGTTTTATTAAATTTAATCTTTGTTTATATTTTAATTTTATTTTGTCCTTATCTGCTATTTTCTTCTTTATTATTTCTTCATTTTTATATTCCAATACTATCACCTTCTTTTTGTTTTTTTATATAATTTAATATAGTTTCGTTAGTGTAGTCATAATTTTTCTT
Source organism: uncultured Bacilli bacterium (assembly GCA_934095805.1). The sequence continues at coordinate 4,242 of CAKOKV010000065.1, forward strand.
TAATAATTCTTTGTTATTAACAAGAGCCATATTTATATCTTTTACATTAGTTTCTACATCAAAGTTAGCTATCAAAGATGTAGAAAAAGAATTGACATTTATTTTTTTTAATTCTTTTGTTAATTCATCACTTGCTTTTTTTCCTGCATAATCATTATCAAAAACAATAACGATTGTTCCATCATAATTATTTTCTTTAATTGTATGTATTAATGAATTTATGTTGCCTACACCATTTATACTTATAACTTTTACATTTTGATCAATTTCTTCTAATGATAAGGCATCTATTATTCCTTCTGTAACATAAACAAGTTCTTGATTATCTTCTATATATTTTTTATTCCAAATATCACTTTTTCCTCTACTTTTAAATTTATCATTATTAACTACACTTCTTGCAAAATAACAATGTTTATTTATTGGGAAAATTACTAGGTTTCTTTTTTCATCAAACCCAATATTATATTTATCAATTAATCTTTTATTTAGACCTCTTTGTTCTAAATAATTAGTTTTTTCTTTATTATTTACACAAATCTTGTAATAGTTAGTATAATTAAATTCCCTATTATCCTCTGTTTCTATCGTCTTTCTTTCTTCTGGAACATAATCAAAATATATTTCTTTTAACTTGTTTAATTGTTCTTTAAATGTAGGCAAATTATAATCTAATCCAATTAAATCATATATATCATAACTAGCACCACAAGAAAAACATTTACAAATATTATACTTATTTGTAAACATCATACTAGGATTGTTGTCTATGTGATTTGGATTTAAACAATGAAAAAATTTTTTTGGATTAGTTAAGTTATGATACTTTGAAAGATAGTCAAATAAATATGTTTTATATTCAGCTATTATACTAATTTTTATCACCCCTTTTACATATAAAAAGATTAGTTGTGTTTCAAACTAATCTCTCTAAAATATTATTTTAAAATTTTATTATTAAATCTCGCATCCGTTATCGACATCTACTTCACGTGATTTTTTTAATTCTTTTACGAACTCAATTCTAAGTTTTATCTGATCAACTATTTTATTTATTCTTTCTTTTGATAATAATTTATCCATTGAAAGAATAGTTTTAACTTCATTTGGAAAATCTTCTAATTTAGATATATCAAGCCATTCCAATTTCTTTACTAAACTAAGTTGTGTTTTTTCGTATTCTTCAAATGGTTTTGTTAAAAAGAATTCTCCAACATACATATCATTTTCATCATACCATAGGGAACAACCATTATCAAATATTGGGGCAACACCAATAAATTTTAGCGTGTTAACATCTCTAATTACTCCAAAGTTATTGAAATGCCTATCTTTATTTGCGATTATATAATCACATACTATCATTTTATCAGTCAAGGTTTCGGCATCTTTAATACCCAAATTATTAAGACATCGTATATAGTGAGTATATTTATCTTCATCATCTAAAAATT
>CAKOKV010000066.1 GCA_934095805.1 uncultured Bacilli bacterium
ACTATGACCTAATCTTTTTTGAATCAAATGCAAATCTAAATTTTTATTAAAAAGTAAACTAGCATGACTATGTCTAAACTGATGTAAAGTAATAGGCCTAATATTAGCAAGTTCACAAGCACGAAATTTATAACGATTTATTGTAGTAGGTGCTAAAGGTTTAATACCACCAAAAATATAATAATCATAAAGTCTGTCATTAAATTTAAAAGCATAATATCTTTTTAATTTTAACAAATCACGAATTAAAAACTTATCAAGATAAATATTTCTATAACTAGAAAACGTTTTAGGAGTACCTACAGAACGATTACCATGTGAATCAATAGTTTTATCAATAACAACAAAATCATCTTTTAAATCACTAAATTTTAAAGCCATAGCCTCACCAGATCTAACACCAGTAAAAAATAAAAAAGTAAAAAATTGTTTATAAACATTATTATCAACAAATTTAATAAATCTTTTAAATTCAGCTAAAGTATAAAAATCAGATTTTTTAGATTCATATTTTAACGGAAAAGAAGAAATATTATTAAAAATAGAATAATCAAATTTATAACGTTTAACACAAAAAGATAAAAAAGACTTAAACATAGAAAGTAAACGTTTATTATAATTATTTGAAAAATTCTTTTTCAAAATAAAATCTTGCCAAGATTCAATATCAAATAAAGTGATATCAAACAAATCATAATTATCAAAATATGATAAAATATTAGCATTAAAATTGTATGTCAGACAATCAAAACTTTGTTTTTTTTGCTGTTTTGAAGCAAAGATTAAATAATTTTCATAAGCCTCTTTAAAGCTCATATAACCACCTCTCGGGCAATTATTATAACGATTTTTTAGTAAATGTCAAATTATCACCTACCTTAGATAACAAAATCATAACAAAAAATTATTTAATTTTCAATACATTAGAACCTAATTTAGACTGCTGAGAGTCAAGTTTATTTTGCTCTTGATAATAATGACGCTTAGAAGTAATATAAGTATTTAAAAATAAAGTATGACTGCAACACACATTCCATAACTCACAAAACTGATTATTAAGTAAATAATCACATAACTCACTATATTCAAGAATATTTAATTCGACAATAAAACTTTGAATTTGTTTCAATGCTTGAAAAACTTCAAAACTATTAAGTACATCAGACACATCAAAACCATTAAATAATTGTATATCAGAATCATTATACTGATATTTTTCAGGATTATCTTTATGAGTAAAATAACGATAATAACCTCTTACTGATTCTAAAGGAATAGCAATAGGTTGATTTAATTCAGACATAATAGAATTAACAGTCTTATCAGTTACAGGACCTGAAAAACTTAAAATAATATGATAATGTGCTTTTTTTAATTCATTACCATTAGAACCATTATCTTTATCTTTATCGTGTAAAGGACTTACTGCAAAAGATATACCTTTTAATTTTAATATTTCAATCCAATCTGCTGGAGCAGATTCAGGGTAAACAACAGCACCCCAATTTCTTTTTTTTAACATTTTATAACCTCCAAAAATATTAATTTCACATTTCACACCATTGGGGGGTCGTAGTACGCCCCCAATGGTGTTTACATAATTTTACATAAATACAAAGAAGTAAAGCAGAGATGTTATTTAAGGGGCTAAGGCCCCTTAAGACGACATATCGTGTGTTTCCTTAAGGGAAACACAACGAATGTCTAACCCCGATAAAAAATTCCTAAGGGAATTTTTTTAATATATATTTAAATATATATTTTTTTTACGCCTACGGCGTTATTTCTTACTTCTAAATAAAGAGAACATACCACCAAATATAGCATTATAAAAAGCATAAAAACAAATAAAAATAATACCAATTACAATACCATCGTGAATAGGTTCGCCAGTAAGCATATTAGATACAATCTCTTCAATATTCATTAAAAACTCCTTTCTTTTGTTACAAAAATAGCAAAAACAATACCAAGAATAACCATTAATAATTGAGTAGAATAAGTTTTATAAGTATAATCTTCATATCTAGAAGAAGATACAGAAAAATTATGTTCTATATTACTAATAGCAATATAACTCAAATCTAAAATAGTAGATTCTTCGTGATAAGTATTATAAGAATAATAACCATAATATGAAGAATCATTATTTCTAATAGCAGATATTATTGTAGAATCACTAAAGATAATTCTATTATTTGATATAGAAATATCAGAAGAACTAATAAGATAATAATTATTATTACTTTGGAAAATGATATATTTTTTAGTAGTAAACGAATTATCTTGACTAATTGCCATTGAAAGTAAATTATTTGCTTGTGTACTTTCAAATAAATCTTGCGTATTAGAGTAACTAGCCGCATTAACTTTTTCAATAAAAAAACCTCCTAATAAAATAAATAAAAACATAACATAATATCTAAACTTCATTAAATCCACCTACTTTCACCTTGTTTAGAATTTTTAGAATCATCAGACTTTTTAACTCTTTCAGATTTTGAGCCAACATAATCAACCCCTTTAGCAATAGTTAAAACCACAGGAATAAGAATAGATAAAACTAAAATAGTTAAAATAACACGTAGCAAAGATGTACCACCAAATGTAATAGAATCTAAAGTTTCAAAAGAAAATTTAAAAATATTAACAACTTGATTAATAAACCAAGACATAAAAGAACTTATATCTCTCATTCAGATTTACCTCCATTTCTACCAATAAGAAAATAAGCAATACTTATACAAATAGTAATAAGAGCAAATGCATGTAACCAAGTAGGAAATGTAAGAATTACATCAAAAGCCAAATCTACAATAGTAATTAAATATCGAAATACCATAGCAATAGTTTTGAAAAAACCCATAATAATATCAAATATCATTTTAATAATATTTATAAGAGTTTTAACACCATTAATCAAACCTTTCAAAAAATCACCTTCCTAAAGCAAGCTTAATAATACCAATAGATAAAATAGCAATAAATACAGAGAATACTAAAGAAGAACTTTGAAGAAAAGAAGTTAATGTATCCCAAACAAAAGATGATGCATTTTTATCTATACCAATATTAATATTAGACAAATCAGCCTGTTTAACTTTATCAGTTAAAGAATCTTGTGCCTTATTATAATCATCATAATTAGAATCATCAGGTAATTCTTTATCTTTATCAGAAATATCAGAATCAATAATATTATCTAGTTTATTGTTAATATTACTATTAGAATTAATAATTTGTTGCTGATTAAAAATATTTGAAATACTAGAATAATCTTGTTGATTAACCCAACTATCAAGACTAATTTTAAAATCAATTAAAGTAATTGAACTATAAGAATTATTATAAATAGTAAATGTAGAATTATTATAACTACCACCACCAGAATTTTTATAATTTAAAAAATAGATAAAACCGCCATTATAACCACTATCAGGGTAATAACATTTATACCTAGACTTAATTAAAGAAATATCAGAAACGGCAGTATTATTACTATAAATAGAAGTACCTACATTATCTGCACATAAAACTATTGAAACAAACCAAGGAGTACTAGGACTATATAAATTATCTGGATAACCTAAATAATTTACATTAAAATTAAAATTACCAGAAGAAACACCAACATAATTATTATTAGTCAATTTAGAATTATTAATATAAAATGAAGAATCACCAACAGCAGCATTAACAACACACAATTTAAAAAACCACAAAAAAAGAGTAATTAATAAAGCACAAAAAACTTTCTTAAAAACCTTTTTTAATTTATCAATATCTAAACTTAAAATAAAATTATTCATAAAATCACACCTTTCTAAAACTATCTTCAAATAAAACACGATTTTTTAAATGAAGTTCATCATGAGTATCAAATAATCTATAATAAAAAGGTCTAAATACCAATTTATAATTTGATACAAATATCGATTCTAAAAAATTACAAAATCTATAACCTAAAGTTAAATCACTTGTAAATTCATTAATATTAATATTCCTATAAATCCTTTTAGCTGAAGTAAAACTTCTAAACAAAGGAATAACACTTTTAGACATATACCATAATTCACAAGTTAAATCACGAACTATCTTATCTACTTTTTCAAAGTTCTGAGTAGCATAAATAATATCGCAACCTAAATGCCTATGAAGTATAAAAAAATCTCTCAAATCACGGGAAAATGACTTAAATTCACGATTATCTGCGTCAATAGTAATTTCATCCCATAAAATTAAAGTATTTCTAAACATATATAATTCTAAATCTTCTTTAGTAATCTTTTTTACACCCTTAATAACTAAATTAATAGTATAGATATGATCATATTTTCTTTTATTTTTAATATATTCTTTAACCAAAATTGTAGATTTACCACAACCAGGTACACCAAAATAACACTTTATCATATTACTTCCTCATAATTAACAATTTAACACATAAACAAAGACCATAAAACGTACTTGCTAAAAACAACCATTTTGTAAAATAAAAATCTAAAAAAATACTTAAATCTATCATTTAAGACCCAACTTCTTTTTATTTAAACATAAATAATAATATACAAGAACTTCTGCATTACTTCTATCTTTTTTATTTTTAGCCTTAATCTCATTATAAACCTCAATAATAGGTCTATCTTTATTAGCTTTAATATAATTTTCAACAACAAGAGTATCAACAAATGTAAATTTTTTCAAAATAACCACAACCTTTCTTAAATAAAAAAGAAGATAGTCTAAGGACTATCTTCCAATTAAACGTCCCGCTAAACCAATTACTGCACCAACTACGAAAATACCAACAGGTAATAATAGTAGAGGTTGTGCAGAAATAGTAGTAACAAGACTTCCTACCCAAGTCATAATTTGAGTAAAAATTGTTCCAAGTGCTTCCAAACCAGTTTTAACTCCTTCCATTATTGCTCCTTTCTCGGAATTTATAATTAATTTTAAAATTAATTATTACTTTTCAACTGAACCATAAAATAGTTTTATAAGTTCTATTTCTGATTCTGTAAGAAAGACAGTCTTTTTAACCTTGTCAGTAATAAAAATTTCAACACAAACATAAGGTTTTCCAGTACGTGTAGAAATTTTTTCAACTAAAACAGCGTCTAACTTCATACTATACCTCCCAACATAAAATATTCTGCAAAGGGACTAATTTTTCGGTCCAGTTAGAGAAAATTATAATTATGCCGATAAATTATAACCAACCTTAACGCTCTAACATTTTTATGCAATTTAAATATAACATACAAAAAAAGAGGTTGAGACCTCTTCAACAAAAAGAATAAATTTTTCTATAAGTACCATTATAAATATAATAAATAAATGGCTTATTTTTTAATTTAAATTTTAATTGTTTCTTTTTTAAATTAGTAAATAAAGAAAGTTCATCAAGTGAATCAATATAAGCAACAACATTATCATTTAAATCATAAATTACATAATATTCCAATATTTCCTTTCCTGATTAAAATATAAGGTTCGATTCTCCTAATCTGCTCCAGATTGATAGGAAACTCGAACTTTTCGAGTTTAAGTAATAAATGCTAACTAGAAATAGTGAAGTTGTCAATAAAAAGTAGACAGTAAAAAACTATTATTTAAACCCTAATTGAGTTTTATATTCAATTGGGGT
>CAKOKV010000067.1 GCA_934095805.1 uncultured Bacilli bacterium
TAATTTTACATCTTTTCTTTCCATACAAATTATTATAATACATTTTTCTAAAAAGACAAATAAAATTTGACATTATCGGTGATAAAATGTATTATTTTAGTAGGAGGGTAAGATGAACAACAATCAAAAAAAGATACTTTCAATAGCTTTAAGTGTTTCTTTATTATTCAGTGCTGCTTGTAATAAAAATAGATCTGTACCAAATATGCCACCAGAACCAATTAGGAGTGAAGAACCTAAACAATTAAAGTTAAAACCTAAGAAGTTAGATTAGAATAATTTTATATTATTCTTTTTTTATTTATTTTTCTATAATAATTTGATATTCTATAATAGAAGGGAGAACGATATGAAGAAAGATAAATATGTATTAGTAGTTATTTGTATTTTACTACTTGTTATTATTTCTATAATGATATTTAAACCTAATAATAAGAAAAAATATGAAGATAAAAGTATATTCTTATCATCAATAAAAGAAATATATAAAACTGCTAAAAGTCAGTATACTGATGATATTAAATATTTTGGTAAGATTAATAATGTAAGTTGCGAAAGTGATATTAACACTAATTTAGATTATGATAATCTTAGTTATTATTATTCTTTTGATGATAATGGTAATATTAATAAAATATTTGCTTATAATGATAAGTATATTTTTGAACTTGAAAAAGATAATATTACTATTGATGACTTAGGTTCTACATTATATGAAGATGTTAAAGATAATCCTTATATAAAAGATTATGATAATAATTTCAAATTAAGTTGTGATGGCAAAATAAATGGATAACTTGTGTTATCCATTTTATTATGATTAATTTTTAAATAATTCTTTACTATCAAGTATTATTGTAACTGGTCCATCATTATATATTTCTACTTTCATATCTGCTCCAAATATTCCAGTTTCTACTTTTAAAAATTCACTTAATTTTTCATTAAATAAATCATATAATTTTGTTGCTTCGTCTGGTTTCATTGCATTTATAAATGATGGTCTATTTCCTTTTGTAGCATCAGCATATAATGTAAATTGACTTATACTAAGTATACTTCCTTTTGTATCAAGTATGCTTAAATTCATTTTTTCATTTTCATCTTCAAATACTCTTAAATTGATAATTTTTTTAATCATTTTATCAATTATTTCAGAATTATCTCCATCTGTGAAACTTACTAGTGCTACATATCCATGATCTATTTTACCATGAACTTTTCCATCTATTGTTACTTTACTTGCTTTACTTCTTTGTAGTACTACTTTCATTATATAAATATCCTTTCTACTGTTGTTACTGAACTTATTCCTTTTACTTCGTCTATAAATTTATGTAAGTCACTTATATTTTTAACTTTACATGTTATATTGTAGAATAGTTCTTTATTTCTATTTACTAAATTTATTGAATCAATAATAATTGAATCTTTTGTTGATAGTGTTATTATTTGAAGTAATATATCATTTGCATCACTAATATAAACTTTTAGTTTTGCAGTGTATCTACTGTCTTTGTTTTCACTCCACTGTGCATCTATTAATCTTTCACTACTTAAGTCAATATTAGGACAGTTTTTAGAGTGTATTTTTACTCCATAACCTTTTGTAATATAACCCACTATATCTTCACCATAAACTGGATTACAACAAGTAGCTAAGCTACATAATATATCTGTTGAACCTGCGATTATTATTCCATTACCATCTTTATTATTATTTTTATTAAGTGTTAATGTTTTCTTCTTAGGTTCATGTACTTCTAATCTACTAAGTATTGAAGAAGGTAAATATTTTAATGTAGATACTCCAAAATAAATATCATCTAAATCTTTTGTACCTAAACTATTATTTAGTTTTTCTACATTTTCATCTGTTATAATGTCATTAATATCAACATTCTTTTTCTTACATTCGTTAGCCAACATTTCATGACCAAGAGATATATATTTTTCTCTTTCTTTTTTATAGAAGTAAGATTTAATTCTTGATTTAGCTGCTTCTGTTTTAACTATTTTTAACCAACCTTTTGATGGAGCATGACCTTTTTGTGTTATAAGTTCTACCATATCTCCTTCTTTAAGTTCATAGTTTAGTTTAACCATTTTATTATTAACAAGAGCACCTGTTGTTGTATTACCTACTTCACTATGTATTTTATAAGCAAAGTCTATTGGTGTTGCACCATTTGGAAGTTCAATAATATCTCCTTTAGGAGTATAAACATATATTTCACTTCTTTTAAGTTCTACTTTAATATTACTAAAGAAATCCATATTCTTTTCAATATCATTTACTTCTACTAAAACTCTAAATTGTTCTAAAATATGATCTAAATTATTTTTAACTGAGCCATCTATTTTTTCTTTATAGCTCCAGTGAGATGCAACTCCTTTTTCAGCTATTTCATCCATCTCATATGTTCTTACTTGAACTTCATAGATTCGTTTATCTTCTCCAAATACTGTTGTATGTAAACTTTGATATAAGTTTGGTTTTGGATTAGCAATATAATCTTTAAACCTATTTGGTACAGGTGGATATTTTGCTTGAACTAGTCCTATAACTCTATAACAATCTTCAACTGTATCAACTAATACCCTTATACCTAGTAAATCATATATATTATTCCATGTTTTACCATTTTTTAATTTATTATAAATACCTCTTACTGATTTAACTCTTGATAACATTTGATATTGAATATTATGATGATCAAGTAGTTGCATTATCTCATATTTCATTCTAGCAAGAGATTTTTCAAGTTCTGTTTTAGATGAATTTATTCTTTCTAAAACTTTATTATATCCTTCTGGATCACTATATTGAAGACATAAATCTTCCATTTCACTTTTCATTTTTTTCATACCAAGTCTATGTGCGATTGGTATATAAATATTTTGTGTTTCATCAACTATATATTTTTGATGTTCTTTTGAATGTACTTTTAGTGATCTTAAATTATGTAATCTATCAGCAAACTTTATAAAAAGTGTTGCTGGATTTTCTGAAAGACCTACTATTATTCTTCTATATTTTTCTGGATTATTTACTTTGAATGTTTGCTTTAAATTACTTATTTTTGATATTGAGGAAACTATATTAGCACTTTCTGTTCCAAACATTTCTTCTATTTCTTCATAAGTCATTTTTTGAAGTGATATTGCTTCGTGTATTAAAGCACATGCAATTGTAACTGGATCCATTTTAAGTTCTGCTAAGATATAAGCAACATTTATAGGGTGAAGAATATAATCTTCACCTGTTTCTCTTTTCATGTTGCTATAAATTATTTTAGCTTGTTCATAATACTTATTTATAAATTCTACATATTCATGATCCATATATGAATTTAATAAATCTACTAATTCTTCATAACTATGGTTTTTTATGATTTTCACTCCCCTATATATTTATACCTTTGATTTTTAATTCTTCTGGTTCATCATCCTCATCATCATCTTTTTTATGCATTGTTCTCTTTTCAAATCTGATCCATAATCTTGGGCCTATTAATAATGAGCTAACAGTACCAGCAATTAAACCTATTAATACTGAAATATTGAATGTATATATATCGTTAAGTCCTACTGCAATTAAAGTTACAACTGCAATTATTGTAGTAATACTTGTCCATATATTTCTATTAAATGTACTTGTTGAAGAAACATTAACAAGTTTATTAATTTCTTCATCAGTAAGTTCTTTTCTATTATTAAATATTTTCTTTCTGTTTTCTCTTATTCTATCAAATACAACTATCGTATCATTAATAGAGTATCCAATTATTGTAAGAAGTGATGCTACTATTATGAAATCTACTGGTATATAGAATATTGCAAATAGTGATAATATTATTAATACATCGTGAACTAGCATAAGTATTCCAACTATTGCAAAATTCATATTGAATCTTATTTTAACATATATAATTATTGCTATTAATGATATTAATAAAGATTTAATAGCATTATTAGTTAAGTTCTTAGTAACTAATGTACTTATTTCACTACTTGATGTTTCATATCCTAATTCTTTAAGTTGATTTTTAACTTTGATACTAGTTTCATCATCTAATATATCATTTAGTTTAATAAAACCTTCTTTTTTAGTTCCCATATAATAGTCATAATCTCTTACATCATACTTTTTAACTAATTCTGTTACTTTATTAAAGTCTATATCATTTGTAGATGAAATATTAATATTTGTTCCACCAGTAAAGTCTACTCCGAAGTTAAATCCTCTTACAACTGCGAATATTATTCCAACTGTAATTATTGTAAGTGAAATAATAGTTGGAACTTTTCCTAATTTAACATAATCTTTTGATTTTGGTTCTTTTGATTTACCAAATAATAATTTATCTTTATCATCAAATACTTTTGATTTTACAAATTGTTCCATTAATACTCTATATAATATTACTGTTGTAAATACTGTAACAAATATAGTAATAATTAACATTGTAGCAAATCCCTTTACTGTTGATTCACCAAATACATAAAGTACAATTCCAGCTATTAAAGTTGTTATGTTAGCATCTATAATAGCTCCTAAACTACTCTTATTTCCTTCTCTAAATGCTTCTCTTAATTTTTTACCTTTTAATAATTCATCATGTACTCTACTATTAGATATTATTATTGAATCAACTGCCATACCTACTCCAAGAACTAAAGCAGCAATTCCTGTTAGTGTTAATACACCACCTACTAAATTGAATACTACAAATACTAATAATGCATAAGCAAATAAACATACACTAGCAATTACACCGCTAAGTCTATATTTAATTACTAATATTAACATTATTAAAGCAAATGTTATAATTCCAGCTATTCCTGTTTTTGTTATTGTTTCACTACCAAATGATGGAGAAACACTTTTTGGTGTTGCTTCTTCTGTTAATTTAGTTGGAAGGCTTCCACTATTTATTAGATCTACTAAGCTTTGTGCTTCTTCTTTTGTAAAACTTCCTTCAATTACTACTGAATTACTATTTAACCCTTCATTTACATATGCACTAGATATGCATTTCATATTAGCATCTAAGCCACAAGTTGTTTTCTCATTTTCATAAGAATCTAAACCTTCTACAAAGTCTAACCAAATTACCATTAGATTTTCTCCATTTGGTTTTTTAGATATCTTTTTAGTTGCTTCATAGAATGCTCCTGTATCTTTTATATCTAATTTAACTTGATATTGAAATGTCTGTGGATCTTGTTCTAAAGCAGCTCCACCTCTTCCAAAAACATCACTTGATAATAATAAGTTATCTTCTGTATCTCTTATTGATAAAACAGCTGTAGTGCCTATTCTTTGTCTTGCCTCTTCTTCATTTTTAAGTCCTGGTAATTGAATTCTAATTAGGTTATCACCTTCAAAACTGATGACTGGTTCACTTACACCTAATGTATCAATTCTATTTACTATTGCTTTATATGTTTTATCTAAATCATCTTCTGTAATAGTATCACCTTTTTTTAAAGGTTCAATATTATAAAGTATTTCAAAACCACCTTGTAAATCAATTCCATAAGAAATATTATTTATTATTGGCTTAATTAATAAAATACCTCCAATTAATATTAATAATACTATTATTATTGGTTTTAATAATTTTTTCATGTTTAAT
>CAKOKV010000068.1 GCA_934095805.1 uncultured Bacilli bacterium
CATCTGCTTCTTTTCTAGCACTACTTTTGATTTGATCTCCAGCAGTTTCAGCAGTAAATATTGCTCTATTCATAGAATCTTCTATTCTTTCATAATATTGTATTTTTTCTCTTAATACTTTATTTTGCTCTTCAGTTTTTTTACTTTTATTAAGCAAAACCTCATAATTATTTATAATATCATCTATACATTTCTGAACTTGATATTTGTCATAACCATGAAAAACTGTATCAAACTTTCTCATGCTTTCACCTCAAATATTTTATACTAATATATTACCATTCGTTCATATCGTCTTTTTTACTTGTTTTTTTATTTTCCTCTTCTGAAATATTTCCTTCTATTTCAAATCCTTTTGGAGCACAAATAACAATGCCTGGACCTAATTTTTGCATAGTTCCTTCGATTGCATAAATTATTCCATTTAAAAAGTCCATTATTCTTTTTGATACATCGCTTGTTACTCTTTTAAAGTTTACTACTACTTGATTGTTTGATTTTAAATAATCAGCAATTTGTTGAGCTTCTGAAAAAGCTCTTGGTTCAACTAGTATTGTTTTATTTTTAAATTCTTTATTATTACTTTTTTTAGTTGTTTCTTTTATTTCATAATCATTCACTTCTGTATCTTCTTCTTCGCCAGTAAATATTTCTTTTAATTTGAATGCCACTTTATATTCCTCCTTATTATTTATACAAATACATTTTAACATAAATATTTTTTAGTAGCAATAAATATTTCAAAAATAATAATAAATCAACATTATTATACAATAATATACAAAAATTTGATAGAAAAAAAGAGTTTTTAGAACTCTATTTTTTCAGTAATATAATCTTTTAATTCATCTAAGCTTAGTGTTATTTGTTCCATTGTATCTCTATCTCTTATTGTAACTGTATTATTATTTATAGTTTCGTCATCTACTGTTACACAGAATGGAGTTCCAACTACATCAGCTCTTCTATATCTTTTACCAATTGAACCACTTTCATCATAACTACACATAAAGTATTTTGAAAGGTTTTTATATATTTCTAATGCTTTTTCATTGTGATATTTTTTAACTAGTGGAAGTACTGTTACTTTTATTGGAGCAAGGAAAGGATGTAGTTTTAACACTTCTCTTTCTTCGTTATTTACCATATCTTTATGATAAGCATCACATAATACTGTTAGGAATAATCTTTCAACACCTAATGATGGTTCAACTACATAAGGAATATATTTTTCATTTGTTTCTGGATCTAAATATTCAAGACTTTCTTTACTATATTCCATATGTTTACTTAAGTCATAATTAGTTCTTGATGCGATTCCCCATAGTTCTCCCCATCCAAATGGGAATTTATATTCAATATCTGTTGTCGCATTACTATAAAAGCTTAATTCTTCTTTTTCATGGTCTCTTAATCTTAAATTCTCTTCTTTAATTCCAAGACTTAGTAAGAAATTTTTACAATATTCTTTATAATGTTTAAACCAATCTAATTCAGTACCTGGTTTACAAAAGAATTCTAATTCCATTTGATCAAATTCACGAACTCTAAATATAAAGTTACCTGGTGTTATTTCATTTCTAAATGATTTACCTATTTGAGCAATACCAAATGGTAATTTAAGTCTCATACTTCTTTCAACATTCTTGAAGTTAACAAATATACCTTGAGCAGTTTCAGGTCTTAAATATACTGTATTTTTAGAATCTTCTGTAACTCCTTGAAATGTTTTAAACATTAAATTAAAGTTTCTTATATCAGTAAAATCTTCACTACCACAATTAGGACATTTAACATGATTTTCTCTTATATAATTGATTAATTCTTCATTATTAAATTTTCCAGCATCTTCAATTCCTAAATCTTCTAAAAGTTTATCTGCTCTATGACGAGTTTTGCAATGTTTACAATCTATTAGTGGGTCACTAAATGTTTTTAAGTGTCCACTTGCTTCCCATGTTTTAGGGTTCATAAGTATTGCACTATCAAGTCCTACATTATTAATATCTTCTTGAATAAATTTTTTAGTCCATGCTTTTTTAATATTGTTTTTTAACTCTACTCCTAATGGTCCAAAGTCCCAAGTATTAGCAAGTCCTCCATAAATTTCGCTTCCTTGGAATATGTAACCATAATTCTTACAATAATTTGTAAGTTCTTCCATTGATATTTTGTTTTCCATTAAAATCCCTCCATTTGCATTTGCAATTTCATTGTTGCTTCTCTTTCTAATCTTTCTTTTTCACATCTTTCATTGTGTTCTTCAATTTTTTTCATTATATCTTTATTTATAACTGCTGCAATAACTCTTTTATTGTTCCCTACTAAATATACTCCATCTTCTATGCCTTTATTCTCATGTGTTTCCATTGTTATTGTTTCACTTTCAAAAACATAATCTAAAAATTCTTCTAAAAATGGTATTTCAAATTCTGTTAGATCTTTTCCAGTTTTAGATAAATTGAATTTTATTGTTCCTTCTCTAGTTATAGAATATGAACTTGTTTTACCATAATTTATCATTAAACTATATGTGTCATTACAATTGTTATATAGGAAAGCTCTTCTACTTTTGATATATTTTTCTAATATTTTTGCTTTCATTTCTTCATCGGCTACATCATTTAAAATAAGAAGTCTACCTGGTTCTGTCCCGGCATATACAACATTTCCTCTTAATCTACTATAGTCATCAGATACATAACTAATTCTACTGTAATCTAGGAATTGGTCAACTATTAAGTTTTGTATTTCTTTATCAGTTTTGCCTCTTAGTTCATCACTGAATCTCGCCATAAGCGGTACTGTTTTAATTTCTTTTCCACTTATAACAGCTCTATCTTCTGAAATAGATATTGAATCATAACTATTTTGATCTAATTGTTTTAAACCTTGTATTTTCATATAAACCTCCAATAAATAAAAAAACTTCTAAAATATTTATAGGGGTCCATAAGGACGGTTCCACCCTATTTATTCTAGAAGAATCACTCTTTAGTTATAGCCTCAGTGCTTTGCCATCACACTTTCATCGCTTACGAGTTATAGTTTAGCACAAAACCTTATTTATTTCAATATTTATTTTACATATTCATCACAAGGAGCAAAAGTTTTTCTATGTTCTTTTATTATCCCATATTTTCTTATTGCTTCTATATGTTTTTTAGTACCATATCCTTTATTATGCTTAAAATCATATTCTGGATGTAGCTTGTCTAGTTCAACCATCATTCTATCTCTTGTTACTTTGGCAATTATTGATGCTGCTGCAATGCTTTCACTTTTAGCATCTCCTTTTATAATTGATGTTTGTGGTATATCAATATCAAGCTTAACTGCATCAATAAGTAAATGTTCTGGTCTTATACTTAAATTATTAACAGCTTCAATCATTGCTTTTTTAGTAGCATTTAATATATTTATTTCATCTATTACATCTTCACTCGATATGCCTATTCCAACTGAGATTGCATTTTCCATAATAACATCATAAAGAAGCTCTCTTTTCTTTTCAGTTAACTTTTTAGAATCGTTTATTCTTTCATCATAAAAATCTTTCGGTAATATTACTGCTGCTGCTACTACTGGACCTACAAGTGGACCTCTACCTACTTCATCTATTCCTGCTATATAATTTATCCCATTATTATAAAGCTCTGTTTCAAATTCTTTCATTTTATACCTCTTTACCGTTATTTAATTCTTCTATTTCAAATTCTTTAAATGCTTCGAGTATTTCTTGTGCAACTTTTTTATCTAAATTTTCTATTAATATTTTTTGAGCATTATTTAGTGTTATTAGTATTTCATATTTAGTTTTATCATTTGTATTCATTCCGCCTAGTACTGCACCAGCTGTACCGAAAAAAGCATATCCTACTATTGCTGATTTTAAATTAATATGTTCTTCCTCTTCATGCTTTCTTAATTCAAAAGTAAATATATCTTTATACTTTAAAACCATATAATTACTTATTACAGGTAACCATATTTTTCTATTATGTTTATCTAATATAAATAAACCATATATATTTTTATCTATTTGAAAATTTCTTAATATATCTATTTTCTTATATTCAACTTTTGATTTAAACAAACCACAATAATATTTTACTATATATGTTTCACCATTAGAAAAATCTAATGTTTTGTAACTGTTTTTTAATCTTCCTTTCAATATTTTAACTTTATGCTTTTTATTTGATACATTGATATAATCAAATTTATCTAAGTTAATTGAATATTCTTTTTTATCTACTGATAAATGTATTTTTGATGCAAAAGAAATTGATTCTTTATTATAATTATTTATTATAAGTCCCATATGATACCTCATTATAATCTATCTTCTATTATTTTTATTATTATATCCTTTACAGATTTCCAAGTATTTTTTAAACTATCATAGCTTAGAGTATCTTCAACTTTGTTTAGTGGAGTCCATATAACATCGTGTGTATCTGTAGAATCATTATCACTTTTACCCTTATCGATTGCAAAGAACATATAACAAACACAATTTTCTCCTTTTGGTGTAGTATATCTTTCAATATAAGGTTCATAGTCATTTATAATTTCAGCAATTCTTTTAGTTTCTTCTGCTGTTTCTCTTATAGCAGCTTCTTTTAATGATTCGCCTTTTTCAACATGTCCTTTTGGAAAAGAATAATCATTTTGCTTTTTTCTATAAATTAATGAAATCTCTTTTGTTTCTATATTTATTAAGAAACATCCTGCTTTTAAAGTTTCCATATTATTTCCTTTCATATATTTTTATTGATATTTCCTTTACTATTTTACTCTAACAGTTTTTGAATAACTACCACAACTAATTGTATAATCTGTATATTCTGGATTGTTTTGATTGTAATATTGCATACCTTTTGATTTAGATATTTTTATATCACTATTAGTTGGAATATTTACTGTTTGTCCTTGCAATAACAAATTAGCTATATAATCAACATCACCACATGTACAAGAATACCCTTCTAGGTTATTACATATATTAACACTATCAAATGAAACTTCTTCACCATCTGGATAATATTTAAGCATTATAACAGATACACCATTGGAATTTGTAAATTCATTATTAACTTCAATAAGTATTGTTAACAATTCTGTTTTATAATATTCGTTATTATCGTTTGTTATTTTTAAATCTAAATTAAAGAATGTAGAAATATCTTCTTCTTTATAGCCTTTATCATTATAATATTCTAACATTTCATTATAATATTTCTTTAACTCTAATTTAAAACTATCTTCAATATTTACTTGGCTATCATCTATAAGAGAAAAATCTTTTTTTAATAAATTGATATTTTCTTTTGTATACTTTTCTTTTTTATTTATAGTATCAGACTTAATATTGAGTTCAACATTATATGAAAAATTACTTTGTTTTTTGTTTGATAACATTAATTTAAAGATAAAATCAATATTAATATATTCTACACTAGAAATGCCATTCATTTCTTTTTCATTACATTCGTTATTTATATCACATACTTTATATTTTGCAGACATTGTTTGCTTTGATATATTCATTTTAGTAAATGATAATGGTTCATTAATTTCTTCTTTTACTTTTGTTTTATTACAACCTGTTAAAAGCATTATTA
>CAKOKV010000069.1 GCA_934095805.1 uncultured Bacilli bacterium
CCTTAAAGTATTGTTGTATTAT
The DNA here is from genome assembly GCA_934095805.1 of uncultured Bacilli bacterium. The sequence continues at coordinate 23 of CAKOKV010000069.1, forward strand.
CTGTTTTATCTAATCTACTTTTCATTCTTGAAAGTCTTTCTGTAACATAGCAATTTATTTTATAATTATCAGCATTCATAATATCACTGATTAAATCATAAAGTTCTAAGTTAGTTCTATTCTTCCAATCATTATCAACTAAATAATTCCATACATCTTTTTCTGTTACAAGTGTGTAACCCATTCTTTTAATTTCTTTAACTTTTGAATATAAAGCGGGTGATACTCTTTTATATAATTCTTCTACAGTTTTGAATTCAATTTTTTCCACTTAAATCACCTATTTAATTATACAATATTATTTAAAAGAAATAAACATATAAAAAGTACTATTGCTAGTACTAATTATGTAAATGACAACAAGATGGATGTTCTTTTAGATTACATTTCTTTTTGATTTTCTCTTCTGTCATTTTACCTTCTTTTCTATAATAATCTGCGATAGCTAAATGTATTGCCTCTTCTGCTAAAAGTGAACAGTGTATTTTAACTGGTGGAAGTCCATCTAGTGCTTTAACTACATCACTATCTAATGCAGTTGTAGCTGCATTATCAAAATATATATTTTTCATATTTCTCCTTTCATACTAATCTAGTAGTTTTTACTATTTATTTCCTACTATGTCAATAGGGATTTACAAAAATGATTTTTAAATGTTATAATTTATGTAAGGTGAAATTATGGATAATAAAAAATATTTAGAACTTAAAATTGATGGTAAGATTGTTAAATATGAAATTTTGTATACTTTTAAGTTTGAAGGTAATGATAAAACATATTTAGTTTATACTGATAATACTCATGATGAAAATAATCAGTTAAATATTTATGCTGGAGAATATGATAGAAATGCTAAAATGGTTTTAAAAGATATTGAAGATAATAATATTTTTAATTCAATACAAGATATTATTGAAACTATAACTAATGGAGGTGATAATAGTGCAAATTGATCCTGAATCTCTTATGTATTGTATAGCATTTGGTTCACTATGTATATTTCAAGGCTATCTAGTCAAGGCTGGACATAATAAAATTAAAAGAGAAAACACTATCTTTAAGGATGCGACTAGTGTAGAAGAAATATCTCATCCAGAAATATTAGACAAAGTTGATTTTGATTTTAGTAAAACAAGAGCTGCTAAGTCTAAATATAAAAAAGAAATTTTAAAATTTAAAGATGTATTAGATAAAAATTTTCCACCTGAATTATTAGGAAATTTTTATAAAAATATTAAAACTGCAAAAGTAATTTCAAAAGTTGGAGATTCGACTGTCAGTGGAACATATACTTTTGGTAGAATGCCTGGCCGCAAAAATACAGTTGCTATAAGACCTACATTTGATCCATTCAATTGGAGTAAAGCTTCATATCATGAACTATTTCATTTATCTTCAACAAACTATGAAGATAAAGTTGATAGAAGTGGATTCTATTATTTAGATTATGATAATAAAATAAAGTTAGGAGATGGTATTAATGAAGGATATACTGAATTACTTACATGTAAGTACTTTTCAGGTCTTGAACCTTCTTACCCATTTGAAACTTTGGTAGCAATGAAACTTAATGAAATTATTGGCAGTGATATTACTGATAGATTATATTTAACTGCTGATTTAAGAGGTCTAATTGAAGAATTACAAAAGTATGCTGAATTTGAAGATATAAGACAATTCATAACTGATTTAGACTTTTATACAGCTGCTAATACTTACAGAACTGATCAAAGAGAAAACGGTAACGAAATTAATCAGCAATTAAAAGAAAGAATTAGTAGAATAAAAGAATTTTTAATAAAAACTTATAATTCTAAAAACTCATATTTTAATCTAAGTGAAGAAGAAAGAGAGGATGAGTTAAAGAAATTTACTAACTCATTAGAAATAGTTATTCCACTAGTTAATGGTGAAGTATTATTAGGTGATTATCATGCTTATGAGGATTTTCTTGAAAAAACTTCTTCTACAAGAATATGGTATATATAAAAACCTTGTTTTTAAATAAACAAGGTTTTATTTTACTGTTTTGATAATTGAAACATTATCTGTATTAATACTCTTTAATACTTCTAATGCTATATTATAATCTAAACTCATTATTTCTGAATAAGCTTTATAGCTTATTTTATTTTCTGTCATTAATGAAATAGCAATAATGTATTCAACATCTTCTATATTATCAAAATCTAAAATGTAACTTTTAAGATATCTTTTTCTCTTTCTTTCAAATTTATCTTTTGATAATGAAAGTTTTTTAATATCTTTTTCTAATTCTTTTATAAATCTGTCTCCATCTTTTGTAAATGCTTCAATTATTATAACTATATGATTATCTATTATACTCATTGAACGATTTAAACTTGTAACTATATTTTCATTTTTATATTTTTCATATAATGGTGATGTTGCGGAAAAATTAGCTCCTAAAATTATATTTAAATATGCAGATAATAATCTTTTATTTTTAACACTAAATGCTTTTCTATTTATTTTAATAGCATATTTAACTCTAACATCATTTATATCTTTTTTAATTTCTTGATATGGTATTCTTACTGTATCTTTTTCTCTACCTTTTATTACTTTTGGTAACTTTTTAGGTTTTAAATCAAGTTTATTCATATATTCTTTTATTGTATTCATAATATCATTTTCATCAAAGTTACCACATACTGTTATAAATGTATTATTAGGTACATAAAAATCTTTATATATTTTATTTAAACCTTTTGCAGTTATTTTAGCTATATCGCTTCTTTCACCTACTACTGTGTTTTTTACATATGAAGTATTAAATAGATTTTTAAATAGTTCACTTGCCATATAACTATTTATTTTATCTTTATACATATCTATTTCTTCACCAATAATACCCTTTTCTTCTTCTACATTTTTAGGGTTTATATCTGTATTATAGAATATATCTAAAAGTAATATTAAGTTTTCTTTGATATTTATACTACCAAATATGTTGTAATTTGTACCATTATAACTTGTCCATGCATTTGCAAGGCTACCAAGCTCATTTATTCTTTTTGATATTTCTTCATTTTCTGATAAAGCCATAACTTTATGTTCTAAAAAGTGAGCACTACCAGGTATTATCTCTGTTACTTTATCACCTATTTTATATTTTGTAACATTAGCTCCATATTTAACTGATATTGTTATATAGAAGTTTTTTGTTTTATCAGTTTTATATAAATATACTTCTACTCCATTATCTAACTTTTCTGTTAGTAATGATTCATTTACTCTTTCAAATATCTTCTTTTTCATACTTCACCCCTTAATAAATATATAGTACTAAGTGATATCTTTTTATTTAAATTAATTACTTCATCTATTGTAACTTTATTGATATTTTCTTTCATTTCTTCTACTGTCTCTATCTTTTCAAATTCTCTTTTATAGTATTCATTTATTTGAGATGTTACATCATCATAGTAATTATTTATATATGTATTTATTGTTTTTAATGCTGAATCAAATAGTCTTTCAACCGCATCTTTATCACTCATTAAGTTAACACATTCTTTTATTAATTTAACAGCCTCTTCATAATTTACTTTATTTATACCAGCATATATAGTTAAAGATGGATTATATTTTGAATAATATGAACCAACAGTATAACAAAGAGACTGTTCTTCTCTTACTATATTGAATAATAATGAATCGTTCATAGTACCTAATATTGTATTATATACTCTTAATACATGATTCATTTCGTGATAATTTAAATTATTTAATCTATAACCTATATAGAGTTTTGATTGATTAAATGGAAGAGTATCTACTTTTTCTATTACTTTATCATCGTATTTATGTTTAATATCGAATACTACTTTATTATTGTTACCTTTTACTGACTTAAATTTATTTTCTATTATAGGTATTATATCATCATCTATTTCTCCATGAACAACAATATCTATTTTATAATTACCATTAAATAACTCAGTATATTTTTGATATAGTTTTTTAGCAGTTATTTTTTCTAATTCTTCTTTACTTGGTATTGTATTATAAGCTGATGGTGTTCCTTTATACATTATTTTAGAATATTCAATACTAGCAAAAAGCCCGGGATTATCTTTTATTGATAAGCTTCTTGTTATTGCATCTTTTTTGATGATATTAAAGTAATTTTCATCAAATGAATTATCTTTAACATTTGGATTAAATAATATTTCACATAAAAAATCTATTGTTTCATTCATATATTTTTTTTCAGTATATTTTGGATTTAAAAAATCTAATGAAAATATATATGATTCACTATTACCTGATATTCCAAATGAAGCAGTGACATTAGCTCCATATAATTCTTCACCTATTATAGCCATTTTATTTTTAGTATTATATTTTTTTGATGTATAAACTAAATTACTACTAAGCATACCACCATATGTAATATCTTCTTTATTAAATTCTTTTGTTAGAAAAACTACAATATTCATTGTTTTAAATCTATTTGAATTTATTAAATGTAGTGTATATTCTTTATTTTGTATTTTCTTGTATTCCATTTTAACCTCCTTATAGGCATAAAAAGAAGATATAATATCTTCTTTATTATTATGTTTTATTTCTATTTTTTTATTATAGATTCTAGTGCTAAAAGAATCATTTCATCTAGTTTTTGTTCTCTTGCTTTTGGATCTATTTCTTCATGAGTAATTAAACTATCGCTTATAGTGAGTATTGCAGTTGCTTTTTTAAGGAATTTTTTAGCATTATATAATAAAGCATAAGTTTCCATTTCTACCGCTTTACATCCAAGTTCTATAAATTTTGTATAATCTTTATTTTCTGTATAAAATGCTTCAGTTGTATGTACTCTTCCAAGTCTTGCATTTATTCTCTTAAGAGCTGCGGTATCCATAATTGCACTATTAAGTTCAAATGATGAATTTATTATTTCAATATCTTCTCTTCCAGCTTCTTCATCAAAATCTGTTTTTGAATAGGCTGAATCTGCAACTAATATATCAAATATTTTAAAATCAGTTGTATAGCTACCAGCAGTACCTATTCTAATAATTGAATCAACATCATAGAAATTAAATAATTCATAACTGTAGATTCCCATACTTCCAATTCCCATACCGCTTGAAAATACTGTTATATCTACTCCTTTATATTTTCCTGTAAATGCAAGTTCGCCTCTTAATTGATTTACTAAAACAGGATTTTCTAAATATTTTTCTGCAATATATTTAGCTCTATTTGGATCACCTGGCATTAATACTCTTTTAGCTATTTGTCCTTTTTCTGCTTCTATATGAACTGTTCCCATTACTCTTCATTTCCTCCCTGTGATTCTAATTTTACTAGTACATCTCTTGGCTTAGAGCCTTTTGCTGGACCAACTAATCCTTGTTCTTCAAATTGATCCATTATTCTTGCTGCTCTATTATAACCAATAGAATATTTTCTTTGAATTAATGATGCACTTATTTGGCCCATTCTAATTGCATAATTTAATATTTCATCATAAAGTACATCTTTTGCTCCGCCTCCACCTGATTCACCAGAATGAGAGCTTTCACTTC
>CAKOKV010000070.1 GCA_934095805.1 uncultured Bacilli bacterium
ATAATAGCACAATACTTGGAAAAATATATGGATATTTTTTCAATGATTAAGGAGTGAAATATGAATAATAAATTAGAGATGGATCAAATAGCCGATATAAAAGTAATTGGTGTCGGTGGTGGCGGATGTAATGCAGTAAACAGAATGATAGATTCAGGACTAAGAGGAGTTGAATTTATCGTTGCTAATACAGATCAACAAGTATTAAATGTATCTCATGCCGAAAATAAGATTCAATTAGGAAAAACAATAACAAAAGGTAGAGGAGCAGGTACAAGACCAGAAGTTGGTAGAGAAGCTGCACTTGAAGCAAAAGAAGAAATAGAAGATGCTTTAAGAGGAGCAGACATGGTATTCGTTACTTGTGGACTTGGAGGTGGAACAGGAACAGGAGCTGCACCAGTAGTTGCTGAAATTGCTCAAAATCTTGGATGCCTAACAGTAGCAATAGTAACAAAGCCATTCAAGTTTGAAGGTAAAAAAAGAATGGATTATGCACTAGTTGGACTTGATGAACTTAGAAAACATGTTGATACAATAGTAGTAATTCCAAATGATAAATTAAGAGACTTAATTGATAGAAGTACACCATTAAATGCAGCATTCAAAGAAGTTGATAATGTTCTTAGATTAGGTGTTCAATCAATATCTGACTTAATTAGTGTTCCAGGACTTGTAAACTTAGACTTTGCAGATGTTAGAACAATTATGGAAGATAGAGGAGATGCACTTATTGGTATAGGTGTAGGATTTGGAGATAATAGAGCTGTTGAAGCTGCTAAACAAGCCGTAAATAGTCCACTACTTGAACAAACAATTAATGGAGCAACAGATTGTATTGTAAATATAACTGGTGGTAACTCAATGGGATTATTTGAAGCAGAGGATGCAGTAGAAGTAGTAAGAGCAGTAGCTAATACAGATGTAAATATCATATTCGGTGCTGTTATTAATGAAGCATTAACTGATGAAATAGTTGTTACAGTTATCGCAACAGGATTCGAAGATTCAACTGAACCATTATATCGTTCAATCGAAGGTGAAAAGAAATCAGTTCAAGAAATCAAAGATGACGATGACGAATTAGAAATGCCAGCATTCCTAAGAAATAGAGATTTCTAAAATAAGAATATTAAGGTACTAGAGATAGTATCTTTTTTATTGTATAATTTTAACAATTCTAGCAATTTTAGTAATTATTGCATTACCAAATGTACTTATTATGTTTAATCAAGCTAAAAAAGATACATTTTTAACAGAAGCTAAAAACATTTATAAAGATAAATTAGACTTAGACTCAAATAATATAGATTACAATATTAAATTAGATAGCAAAGGTAATATTAAAGATTTTCAAGTAAGTAATGATACATATTGTTTAAGTGGAAAATTTAAAAATTTAAGTGAATTAACAGTGGACAAAATTACTGAAGGAAAGTGTCAAAAAGTAGAAAAATCATTTTAAAATGATTCGTGGGAAACAATAGTAGATAATGTTAGAGATTCTGATATTGAAGGTTATAATGTATGAGATACAAAAGTAGTAACTATAGGTACTTATGAGGGTAGTAATGATGATACATCAATTGAGAAGATATATTTATTATCATTAAAGGAAGTAATAGTTATGCACATGGTTTTTACAAGAGTTCAAGACAATTAGATTATTATTCAGAGTTAAATATTGATGGAACGAATAAAAAGGGTGTAGCTAAAAAATATGGCTTAAATAATTCTATGTGGTGGCTTAGAGATTCATATATTTATGAAGGCAATTGCTTCACAAGTGTGGGTTCAAATGAAGAAATATATGATTCTTGGTCAAATGATGTATATGGCATTTCACCAGCATTTAGAATTGGTTAAACCTGTAAACTAAACTGTAAAAGATAACAGAAAAATGTTATCTTTTTTTATTTACAGCTGGTTTACATTGTATATTGATTTACATAATAAAAAAATATATAATGAATTTAAGAGTAGTAAAGATAAAGCTACTAGGGAGGGTTAATATGAAGAAAGGAAAGGAAGTTACTAAAAAAGAAATAAAAGTCGAAGATAATTTTCTAGAAGAAGAAAACGACAAAAGAGTTATTGTTTTCGTTGCTATTGCTATTTTAGTAATCGTTGGTACAATCATTGGTCTTTTAGTTGGTTGTGAAAAGAAGGAAGAAGACCCAGTTAAACCAAATGACAATAAAACAAATCCTATTAAAGACAATGGCAATAAAAAGGATGAAGATGTTGAACCAACAACAAAGAAAGTAATTGTTAAAAAATTATCAACCAAAACAGATAATACAACAAATACTGAAGCAAAGAAACTTACTATTACATTCTTTATGATTGATGAAAGATATTCATACATCACTGAAATAGAAAATAATAGTAAAGTTAAAGCACATGAAGTATCTGGTTATGAAGATTGTAAATACTATACATCAGAATCTGGTGAAAAGGAATTTGATTTTACAAAGAATATAACAGAAGATACAAATATTTATATGTCATGTTCATTAATAACATATACAATTGATTATGATACAAACAGTAATAATACAACAAGTTATACTGTTAAGGATGGAACTATTGCATTGAGTGATGCTTATAGTGATAGTATGATATTTGATGGTTGGTATGCAGATACTAATTATACAAGTAAAGTCATTTCATTAAATCCAGGTATTATAAAATATGCTAATGGTGAAAATGTTATTAAACTATATGCTAAATTTGTTAATCATTACACAGTAAATTATTATAATGAAGATAATTCATTAATTAATTCAACTGAACTTACTAAAAATGAATTAAGTAATTATACAGTAGGTACAAATTATAGTTGTCCAAATGATGCTAAATTACTTGGGTATACAAGCTCACTTGGTAGTGGGGTAATCAAATATGCTAATAATGAAAGTATAGAAGTAACTGGGGATTTAAATGTATATACAAAATGTGGTGCTGCTACTGTTGTATATGTAAGCGAAGGAGAAACCGTAACAGTTGGTTATAATGAAGATGAAATCAAGGATTACAATCTTCCAGAACCAAGTGATATAGGACTTGAAACTCCAACATATTTTGTTAAAGTTGATACAAAGACTGAAACAAGTAAAGAAGTAATTTCAGATGAAGCATTAGAAAAACTTGAAAATCAAATTAAATTATCTGATGCTAAAAAGAAAGCTGGAAGTAATACAGAAATATCAGTTGGTGATAATGTAGAAGAAAAAGAAAAAGTATTTGATGGATGGGTAACTAAGGAAGAAAATCCAGAAGATCCAGAAAATCCAATAACTACACCAGTTGATGAAAATTATAAACCATCAGAAGATAGTGAAAATAAACTAGAAGCTGTATGGAAAGAACAAGAAGAAGATCAAACTGAAGTATTAAATGGTGAAACAGAAGTTAGTGAGACAGAAGTACCTGATGAGGTAGTTCCTGAAACACCACCTGTATTAGAAACAGAAGTTGAACTAAATACAGTTGTTGAAGTGCCAGTAGTCGAAACGGTACCAGACATAACAATGTAATAATGAGCATTCTATTAAGAATGCTTTTTATATGTATAAAAAAATGATATAATTAAAAAGAGGTAACAATATGCAAATTACACTAGATGATAAAACTTTTAATGTATTTATAACAAAAAAGAATAACAAAAATATGTATTTAAGAGTTAAAAAAGACGGAATATACATAACTTGTAATTATTTTGTTACAAAGGGAATGATTATATCATTTATAGAAAAAAATAAAGATTCAATAATACAAATAAGTGAAAAAGTAGAAAAGAAAGAAAAGAAAAAAGAAGAATTTTACTATTTAGGAAATAAATATGATGTCATAATATTAAATACTGTTTCTAAAATAGAATTTGTAGAAGATAAAGTATTTGTTAAAAATAAAACATATTTAAATACATTTCTTAAAAAAGAAGCTGAAAGAATATTCAATGAAAGGTTAGAAATATGTTATAATTTATTTGAAGAAGATATTCCATATCCAGAATTATTAATAGGTAAAATGACTAGAAAATGGGGATATTGTAATAAAAGTAAAAAATTTATAAAAATAAACTTTGAATTAATTAAATATAGTATCAATGAAATAGATTATGTAATTATACATGAATTATCACATTTAATAGAGTTTAATCACTCAAAGAATTTCTGGAATATTGTTAAAAAATATAAACCAGATTATAAAGAAAGTACAAAAGTGTTAAAGGAGGAATAATATGTTAATAACATCAAAAGATAATAACAGAATAAAAGAAGTAAGAAAGTTATTAAATAAAAAGTATTCACTTCAAAAAGGATTATTTGTTATTGAAGGAGAAAACTTAGTAGAAGAAGCTATTAAAAATGATTTATTAGTAGAATTATTTGTTCTTGATGGATATGGTTGTGATTATAAATTTAATTATGACACAGTAACACTTGATGTAATGAAAAGTATGAGTGATTTAAAAAGTACACCAAGATTACTTGGAGTTTCAAAAATAAAAAATAATAATAAGATAGGTACTAAAATATTAATATTAGATGGAATACAAGATCCAGGTAATGCTGGTACTATAATTAGAAATTCAGTAGCATTTGATATAGATACAATAATATTTTCAAATGATTCAGTAAGTCCTTATAATGAAAAAGTATTAAGAAGTACAGGTGGTATGATATTTAATACTAATATTATAATTGACAATATAGAAGAGTTAATAAAAGAAATAAAAGCTAAAAATATAAAAGTAATCGGAACATCATTAAAATCATCAATTTCACTTGAAAAACTTGAAAAAATTGATGAATTTGCTATAATATTTGGAAATGAGGGAAATGGTGTTAAAGAAGATATATTAAATCTTTGCGACAAGATAGTTAGAATAGATATGAACCCAAAATGTGAAAGTTTAAATGTAGGAGTATCTAGTGCTATAATACTATATTATTTATATAAGTAAAAAGAGGTTATTTTATGATTAAATACATATTTATAGGAAGGATTGTTAATACACATGCCCTTAAGGGCGAAGTAAGAATAATAAGTGATTTTGAATTTAAAGATAAAATTTTTAAAGAAAACACTTTTCTTTATATTGGAGAAAATAAAGATAAAGAAGTTGTTGAAACACATAGAAAACATAAACAATTTGATATGGTTAAATTCAAAGGTATAGATAATATAAATGATGTATTAAAATATAAGGGTAGTAAAGTATACATAAATGAAGAAGATTTAAAACTTAAAGATGATGAAATACTTATAAGTGAACTTCTTAATATGGATGTTTATAATGATGATAAACTAGTTGGAAAAATAACTGAATATAGAAGTGATAATGGAAATAATATGTTAAGAGTTAATGATAAATTAGTTCCTTATAATAAAGCTTTTATAACGAAGATAGATAAAGAAAATAAATGTATTTATTTTCATGATATAGGAGTGTTTTTATGAGAATAGATATATTAACATTATTTCCAAATATGTTTGATGGCTTTTTAACAGAAAGTATAATGAAAAGAGCTATTGAAAAAGAAAAAGTAGAAATAAACATAATA
>CAKOKV010000071.1 GCA_934095805.1 uncultured Bacilli bacterium
TTAAGAGGAATTTAAGAATATTAAAAAATACTGTAAGAGGATGTGTAAGCATCCTCTAATTTATTAGAAGGAGCAATCTATGAATAATATCGAAAATAAAAAAGACTATGAAACTTCTTATAAAGTTAATAATAAAAAAGAAATTTCAATACCACTAATTCCTTTACTAATAATTTTAATTGTGATTTCTATATTTATATTTAAAATTTGTCTAACTAATTCAAAAGTTATTGCATCAACTGATGATAATATATCTAACGAATCAAATACTACAGAAAACAAGCTAAACAACACAGAAGAAATTTTAATTGGTTTACAAGATGAAGTTAATGATAATTCTACTAATGAAGAATCAAATGTAGTAGAAGAAACTAATACAACTAATAATATACCACAGTCCAATACACCAAAAGTTACTACATATACTGCATCTGATGGGAAAAAATATGATATTGTAGGGAGATTAGAAATTCCAAGTTTAGGAATAAAATATCCTATATTATCATCAACATCTGATGCACTACTAAAAGTTTCTTTAAATAAATATTGGGGTGCAAATCCTAATGAAATAGGTAATATGGTTGTAGTAGGGCATAATTATAAAAATGGTAAATTTTTTAGTAAGTTACCTAACATTGAAGAAGGTGCAATAATTAATATTACAGATTTAGATGGAAGAACTTTAGAATATAAAGTATATGAAACAAATGTCATTGATCCTTATGATAATAGTTGCACAAGTCAACTAACAAATGGTAAAATAGAAGTAACATTAATAACTTGTTTCTATGAAAATGGAAATATACACGCAACTAAGAGATTTGTAGCAAAAGCTAGAGCTAATTAAGGAGGTAAAAAATGATTAATTATTTAATAATTGGAGTTTGTATAATTATACTATTATATATATTTATTACATTTAATAGCTTAATAAAAATGAGAAACTTGGTAAGAGAAGCATTTTCTACAATGGATATTTATTTAAAGAAAAGATGGGACTTAGTTCCGAATCTAGTTGAAGTTGTTAAAGGTTATGCAAAACATGAAAGAGAAACTTTAGAAAAAGTAATATCAGCAAGAGCAACATCTTATAATGCAATGTCTAATCAACAAAAGATGAATAGTGATAAGCAACTATCAAATGATATTTCAAGAATTTTAGCAATATCTGAAAGTTATCCAGACTTAAAAGCCAATACGCATTTTATTCAATTAAGTAAAGAGTTATCTCAAATTGAAACAGATATAGCTAATAGTAGAAAATATTATAATGGTACTGTAAGAAACTTTAATGACAAAGTTCAAATGTTTCCAAGTAATATAATTGCTTTCTTATTCAGATTTAAAAGTGAGAATATGTTTGCAATAACTTCTGAAGAAAAAGAAAATGTAAAGGTGGAATTTTAAAATGAAAAGTAGATATAAAAATTTATATATTTCATTCTTTTTTGTATTGTTTTTTATCTTTATGATAATACCAAATAAATCATTAGGTGTTTCTCCAGGATACATTATAAAAGACTATAATGTTGAAGTTACTGTAAATGAAAATAATAGTTTTGATATTGTAGAAACTATAACTGCAAATTTTTCAGAAGAAAAACATGGTATTATAAGAAAGATACCTACATCAAATTCTATTGTAAGAAATGATGGAAGTAAAGCTAAAAATCATGCTTTTGTTACAAATATTGAAGTAAGTGATTCATATAGTAAAAGTAGTAGTTCTGATTATATATCATTAAAAATAGGAAGTTCCGCTAAAACCTTATTAGGAGATTACACTTATACAATTAAATATAAGTATTACATTATTGGTAAGGATGGACTAGAAAATGCTGATGAGCTTTATTTCAACCTAATTGGAACAGAATGGGATACAAGTATAGAAAACGTTAATTTTAAAGTTAATATGCCAAAAGATTTCGATTCTTCTTTATTGGGATTCTCAAGTGGATATAAAGGTTCACAAGAAAGTTCTAATGTAGAGTATAAAGTAGATGGAAAAATTATAACAGGAAGAATAAAAAATCCTTTAAAATCAAATCAAGGTCTTACTATAAGATTAACTTTGCCAGATAAATACTTCTTTAATATATTGAGTTCATTTGAAAAAAACTATATGAAAATTGTATTAATAATTGGAAGTTTATTTTTATTAAGAGCATTTATTTTATGGTTTAAATATGGAAAAGATGAAAAGGTTATAGAAACTGTAGAATTTTATCCACCCAAAGGATATAATTCAGCAGAAATAGGATATATGTATAATGGAAAAGCAACAAATGAAGCAATAATTTCTACATTAGTACAATTAGCTAATAAAGGTTATATTAAAATTGAAGAAATTGAAAAAAAAGGCGTTATAAATACCAAAACATTTAGAATTATAAAATTAAAAAATTATGATGAAAATGACTATGTTGAAAAGACATTTTTCAATGGCTTGTTTAAATACGGAGAACCTGATCCAGATGTCATTGAAAAATATATTAGAGATGCTGAAATCAAGGGAGAAAAAATCTCAAGATTTAAGTTAAACTCATATAAAAGGTATTTACCAATTAAGGTAGTTACAGAAAAGAATTTAAAAAATAAGTTTTATACTACTATAAATAGTATAAAAAGACATCTGGAATATAATAAAGATGAAATATATGAGAAAAACGATAAAAAACAGCATAAAATTAAATCTACACTTAAAAATATATGTTTTTTAGCACTATGTAATATATTTATACAGTCAAATGCAATTTTATTGCATAAAATATTAACTGTTGTTGTTTTGCAGTTTAGCATAGTAAAATTATTCAATATAATTTTCTTTGATAGAAGGAAAACAGTTGGAAATCTTTTATCTGTTATTATTTTCGGTGGATTATCAACTTACTTTATAAAGAATTTTGTATATCCATGTATGATTTTAAATGCAGAAGTTAAACAGTTTTATATTATTGTTTTAGTTGGAATGATAGTATTAGCTATTTTAAATATTTTAATGTCAAAACGAACAGCTTATGGAACACAAATACTAGGACAAATAAAAGGTTTTAGGAGATTTTTGGAAAATGCAGAAAAAGGTCAATTAGAAACATTAGTAGAGGAAAATCCTGAATATTTTTATGATATTTTACCTTATACTTATGCTTTAGGGGTATCAAAAAAATGGATGAAACAATTTGAAACAATAGCAATTCAACCTCCAGAATGGTATGATAGCTCATATAGTAGTTTTAATACTAATGATTTTACAAGATTATTAGATAATACTATGAAAGATGTATCAGATTCTATGACTTTTGGAGCAAAAGAATATCATGAACCAAGAACTCATTATAGTTTTTCAGATTCATCTTCGAGTTATGATAGTTCTAGCTCAGACAGTTCATCATCATATGATTCAGGTGGTGGAAGTTCCGGAGGTGGCTCTGGCGGACGGAGGAGGAAGCTCTTGGTAAGTAAAAAGAAGGTCAATTTGGCCTTCTTTTAAAAATATTAGCAATTTTCTTGAAAAATCTAGTTATAAAGTTTTCTTTATATACAACCATCATATTATTATCTAAAGTAACATTATTTAGATTTTTTCTTTTCTGAAAAATCTCATCAATATCTTTATATTGACTCTTTTTTAATTCTTCAGCTTTTAATAATTCTTCATTATCTTTTAATTTAAAATTTTGTTTTTCTTCATCGGTTGCCCAATAACTTCTATATATTAAAGATAAAATACTTTCAGTTTCTTTTAGTAATGTTTGTTTGTCTATTTCTAAATCTGTTTTTATATTAGTTTGATAATCTGTATTCATATTATCTTTTATAAAATCCATAAATTTAGTTGGTATTTTAGCTAACAATTCCTGATCTGTATTTTTTAATATATCATAAACTTCTTTAAATGAGTTTTTATATATTTCATCTATCATATTCTATATCCCCTTTATCATTTGTTCTTGACATCACACTTTTTATATGTGCATATGTTGAACGAACTATATCTGCTGGTGTTCTCATAGCAATTTGTCTAAATTCTTCTCTTTTAAATCTATTTTGAGCAAAACCTTTTCTATCATTTTTTTGAAATACTTGAGAATCTTTTACAGATTGCCATCTTTCCATATAAATTTTTTTATCTTCAGAGTCATCCATTATAAGATTTAAAAAACTTTCAGCTTTTTGTTCTTCGCTCACATCAGTTTTATAGAAATCTGCTAATTTTCCATTATACATTTCTGGATTTTCGGTCATTTTTATTGCAGTATTCATTAATGAGCCATACAAAAAAACATTTTGCTTTATTACACTAGGGTCTAAAGTTCCGTTCGCCATTCTAAATTCAATGGTATTTTTCTTGCTATTTCCTATGTTAGTTAGATTTAATCCAGCATATCGTCTTTCATCTAATTTATATTTGCCAGCAAGAGTTTTTAATCTTCCAAATTTTTTATATGATACTTTCAAAGTACCATTCTCTATTTGTTTTAATATTTTCTTTCCAGTAGGTGCAGCCATTCCATTTCTCCACAATGCAGAAACAATATGAATTCCTTTGAAATCTTTATTTATTGCGCCTTTTCTTATAGGATTATTTTTGTCATTACACATTTTATATAATAGTTCTTCAGATTCAGCATATAATTTTAGAAAATTTCTCATCTTATCTGGATCCTTTGATAAGCAATTTGCATCAAAATGGATATGTAGACCACATTTGCTATCTGCAATAACTTCATCACCATATTTCCCTGGATATTTTTTCATCTGTTCACATATATCTGATATATTTTCCCAATCTTGTTCAGTATCATGTAATATTGGTGAAACTAATTCTGCTCCGCCTTCACCAACAAGAGATTCTTCACTTTTTGTTGCCATATGCCATTTTTTACTTTTTATATATTCAGCGCTTTCACCAGTATATAAGCTATTTTTTCCTTTTGTTTTTACATTAAATGCTTCTAATTCTATTCCAAATTTAAAATCTTTTGGTAATCCTAATCTATCAAAATTTTTCGTATATTTCATAATTTCACACTTTCACTATTATTCTAATTATATTTTACTATAAAAGATAAAAAAAAACAATAATTCTAGTAGTTTTGAACATAAAAAAGAATTTCACTTCACGTTCAAATTAGTCACCTCTAAAATTTCGAAATTAAAAAAAGACGAACGTTAATGTCCGTCTTTTTTAAAAACTATGCTTTTTATTTATTGCTCTCTTTCATCTCTTTATTAAGTTCTTTATATCTCTTAATTTTCATAGTAGAAGTTTTTTCAAACTCTCCCTCTTTAATCTCAAGAGCCTTAACTGCTTTGTAAGAAGTCAATTTTTTATTTACTTCTTTGATATTTTTCCAAATTACATCATAAATTTCTTTTTCAGAAAGGTCACCATGTAGTTCTTTGATTTTATCATAATCTGGAATAACCCTTGCAGTAATAATCAATTCTTTTTCTTCTCTTCTACTGTTGGCTTCTGGCTTTTTACCATAAACCATAGATTCTTTTATTTCATCTACTTTGTCTAATAGCATTTCGATTTCTTCTGGATATATATT
>CAKOKV010000072.1 GCA_934095805.1 uncultured Bacilli bacterium
CATATATGACTTTTAAAGAGAAGTTGTTTAAGTCATTAAATTCTAATTGTAATACTATTCTTTTTGTAGGCGAACAAAAGAAAACTAGAAAACCATTTAATTATATAAAGAAAGAATTAAATTTCTATTTAAAAGCAATTGAAAGTTCAAGTCTTAAATATTTATCTATTTGTTATGAACCTAATTGGGCTATCGGTAGTGGTGAAATACAGTGTATTGATAAGATTACTAAAGTAGTTGATGATATTAAAACATATATGTATAACAAATATAAATTAAAGGTTGAAGTATATTATGGTGGATCTATTGATACTGAAAATATTAAGTCTATTTTTGATGTTTGTGATGGTGTTGTTATAGGTAAAGCATCAACTGATATTAATAGTTTAAAAGACCTGTTAAAGGAACTTAAATAGTGTTTAGAAGTGGTTATGAGCTTACAACTGGACTTACTAATTTATTAATATTATTTTCTTCATTATATTGTTTTATTAAGTTAAAAAAGATTAATTATAATAAATATTGGTTATTATTCTATATATTTTTAATATTAGGTGGATTTTTAGGTTTTGTAATACATAGTTTCAATATAAATGATTTAATTGTTAATATCTTGTGGATAATATTATTATTTATATTTATATGTATTATTGATTCATTATTATTTACTGAATATAAATTTAATAAATATATAGTTATATGTTCTATATTGTTATATTTGTTTATGATATTAGAAGTAATATTAAATAAAGATTTTATAATTACTTTTGTTATTTATGTATGTATTAATTTATTTTTTATAATTATTTCATTTATAAAAAATAAAAAGTACTATTATTTATTAGCTTTATTATTTCAAGTTATTGGTGGATTAATATTGATAAATAAAAATATAAAATTGTTTTATTTAGATCATAATGGTATATATCATTTATTTATGGTATTTACTGTTATTGGATTTTATGTAGGTAATAAGAAATATATGAAATAGATATTAGAAATGATGTCTATTTTTTTATTAAAAAAGAAGTGTATTGTCATTTTATTTTGAATAATAATATTAGATGAAAATATAGGCCTAAAGTTTTCTTAAATAAGAAAGGAAAATAAAATGATAGAAGAAATAGAAAAATTAGAATAATTAATATTGAAGAGTTTATCTCTTCTTTTTTATATGAAACTACTTTTATGACAATATATTACATTATTATGCATTTTATTACATTTTTAAAACTAGAAATATGTATAATCTTGTTAGTATAATAAATAAAAAGGAGAATAAAAAGGATAACATGAAAATTAAAGTCTTGGTAGTAGACGATAATGCAGGTTTAGTAGGTTTAATTAAGGAATTTTTTTCTGATAGTAAGGATATTGAAATTGTGGGTAGTGCTTCTAATGGTGAAGAAGCAATAAATATATTTGAAAGTAATAATATTGATTTTGATATGGTTTTATTAGATTTAATAATGCCTAAGAAAGATGGACTTGGTGTTCTTGAATATATGAAGGAACATAAGATAAATAAGAAAGTTATTGTTATGACTTCTTATAATGAAGAAGAAACTATTAGAGATGTTAGTGAGTATGGTGTTAGATATTATTGTTTAAAGCCTTTTGATTTAAGTGATTTAAGAAATAAAATCATTCAAACTATAACTAATAAAAAGAATAATGATAAAATTATAGAAATAGAAAGTAGAGATATTCAAATACAAGTAACTAAATTGTTACATGCTCTTGGAATACCTTCTAATATTAAAGGTTATCAGTTTATTAGAAGTGCTATTTTAATGGTATATAATAATCCTAGTTTTATAGGTGGTATTACTAAACAGTTATATCCAGATTTAAGTGTTAAATTTAATACTTCTATTCAAAGAGTTGAAAGAGCAATAAGACATGCAATTGAGGTTTCTTGGTTAAGAGGTGACATTGATTTAATGGAAGATATATTTGGTCATAGTGTGGATATTGATAGAGCAAAGCCCACTAATTCTGAATTTATTGTAACTATTGCTGATAAGTTAAGACTTGAAATGATTAATGTATAAGTAGATTGTATCTACTTTTTTCTTTTATCTTTTGTTTTGATGTGATAGAATATTTACAGGAGAATTATATGAAAAAAGTTATATTATTAATATTAGATGGTTTTGGTATAAGAGAATCTGATAATGGAAATGCTATTAAGATGTCAAATTTACCTAATCTGAGTAAAATATTAAATGAATATTCTGTTAGTGAACTTACTGCTAGTGAAGAAGCTGTTGGTCTTCCAAAAGGAGTAGCTGGTAATTCTGAAGTTGGTCATATGGCAATTGGTTGTGGTAGAACTATTAAAAGTCCACTAACTCTTATAAATGAAAAAATTAAAGATAAAAGTTTTTTTGAAAATGATACATTACTTGATATGATGGATCATGTTAATGAAAATAATAGTACATTACATTTGATCGGTCTTGTTCAAAATACTAATGTATATTCAAGTATGGAACATTTTTATGCAGTTCTTGCTCTTGCTAAAATAAAGAAAGTTAAATCTGTTGTTTTTCATTTTATAACAGATGGTGTTACTGCTCTTCCAAATGATGCTATTAACATTATTAATGAGTTTATGCAAAAGGTTAGTAAACTTGGTTTAGGTACAATAGGTACTATTACTGGTAGATATTATGCAATGGATAGAGACAATAATTATGATAGGGTTAAAAAAGCATATGATGCAATTGTATATAATGTTGGTAATACTTTTAGTGATTATGTAAGATGTTTAGATCTTCACTATAAGAATAATATAAGTGATGAATTTGTTAATCCAAGTATTATTACTAAAAATAGTGGTATTAAAGATAATGATGGTGTTATTTTTGTTAATTTTAGACCTGAAAATATGAGTGAACTTATTAGTGCATTTACTGATGAAAGTTTTAATATGTTTGCTGTTAAAAAGTTTAAGAATGTTAAATATGAGTTACTTTATGGAACTGATATGTCAGTTGATTGTTGTTATTCTAATGAAGTTGTAACAAATACTTTTGGAGAATATTTAGCTGATTTAGGATTTAAACAAGCTAGAATTGCTGAAGTTGAAAAATATAGTGCTGTTACTTATTTCTTTGATGGTGGTAAAGAATTTTCTGATAAAAATTTATATAAAATACTTGTTCCATCTCCTAAGGTT
This sequence comes from uncultured Bacilli bacterium, assembly GCA_934095805.1. Next base: position 3,185 of record CAKOKV010000072.1, read on the forward strand.
GTAAGATATGATGCTAAACCAGAAATGAATGTTGGTGAAGTTACCGGGGCTATTATAGATGCAATAGATGAGGATTTTGATTTTATATTAGCTAATTTTGCTAACCCTGATGTTCTTGGTCATACTGGAAATATTCCAGCTTGTGTAAGAGCACTTGAGGCATGTGATTTCTGTATTGGTAAAATACTTGAAAAAGCAGATGAAAATTTTTATGATGTTGTTATAACATCTGATCATGGTAATTGTGAATTTATGAAAGATACAAATGGTAGGGTTATTACAAATCATACTTTAAGTAAGGTTCCATTTGTAATTTGTAATAAAGACTATAAATTAAAGAAAAGTGGTACACTTAAAGATGTAATACCAACTATTGTTGATGTGTATGAAATAAGTAAACCAAAAGAAATGACTGGTGAAAGTTTAATAATAAAAAATAATTAATGACATTTTTGTGAAATAGTGTTATAGTTATAGTAAGAAAGTAGGAAAAAAGATGGAAAGTAATGAAGTAAAAAACGAAGGATACAATAATGAAAACACTGAAATTATTGATATTCCAAGTGATGTGCAAACTAGTAATATGGTTGTAAGTAATGAACCTATAACTAATATTGAAAGTATTAATACTAGTAATAATGTTAATAGTTCTGAAATAAACTTACCTGAAAAAGAAGAAGATATTATTAATAATGAAAGTCAAAATGTGGAAGATATACCTGCTGCTACTATTGATGTTGATCCAATTAAAGTAGCTAGTGAACATATAAATAATAATGGTACTGGAATCAGTGATAATTCTTTATTTAAACCAATTGGTGATGCTAATAGTCAGACGATAAATTCTGATACTTCTGATTCTAATAATAATGATTTTATGATTAAAAAAGATAAGAGGATTTGGCCAATTGTTTTAATTGTTGTACTATTACTTGTTGTTGGTCTTGGATGTTCATATTATTTTGTAGTTATGTCACCAAAGAATATATTTAGCAAAACAATTGATATTATGTATACCAAGTTGGATAATAATCTTAAAAGTTATAAAAATGTTTACTCTTCAAAAGATTTTAGTATTAGTGAAGGAAATATATTATTTACTTTAAATGAGCCTAAAATTAATTTAAATATTGATTATTATGGTGCTGAAAATATTAAAGAGAAAAAAGCTTATTTAGAAGCTAATGTTAAGTCAAATGATAAGGATATAATATCAGCAACTGTTTATAATGAAAAGGATATGATATATCTTTTATCAAAAGATCTTTATAGTAAAGTTGTTGGAATTAAACTTAATGAAAATGATCTATCTTCAATTTATGAGCGTTCTGATGTTGATATAGATGATATTAGATATATTCTTACTTTAGTAAAAGATACTATTAAGAATAATATTAATTATAATAAAATAGAGAAATCTCTTAAAACTGATTCAGGATTATATTTTGAAGCAATATACAACTTTGATAAGGAAGAACAAAAGAATTTATTTGATGCTATAAGAAAGGCTTTAATTGAAGATGAAAAAGTACCAGGAATTTTAAGTAAAATATCTGGTCAGGAAGTAACAAAAGATGATTTAAAGAATATACTTAGTAGTTCTACTACAGAAGATGAAAGAAGCGATATGAAAATAATATTACATAGTGATATTATTAGTGGAAGTATTTCATATTTTGAAATGAGTAATGAAGATGGAAAAGCTACTATTGAGTCTAAGGATGAGGAAACTAATATTTTTATTAAAGATTTAGCAAATAAAGAAGATATAATGTCTGTTAAGATTGATAAAAATTCTGTAAGTGGAACACTTTATGGAACTGATACTGATGTTTCTGGTAATAAAACGACTATGAAAATTGTTTTCTCAATTAAAAATAATAAAATTAGCGATAAAAAATCAGAAATATCTTCTAGTTTCTCTATTTATAACGGTGATTCTACTGATCCAATGGCAACTGTTGCATTAACATCTAAAGTTGATTTAGATGCTAAACCAAAAGAATTTGATAAATCAAATGTTGTTATGTTTGATAAGTTGACTGAGGAAGATATGATGCAAATTCAGACAAATTTATTATCTCTTATAGAAAAGTTAGGTATCGAATTACCAACTGTTGATAATAATGATTTAACTGCATAAGACTAGAAATAGTCTTTTTGTTTGCAAATAAAAAGTTTATAGAAATATGTAGAAAATACTTGCTTTTTTAACATTTATGTCTTATAATTAGTTGTAAACGACTGGCAATGATGTGCAAGGTTGCTGATACACCAGGTTAAGTTGAATTAACTTAATTAAATATCAGGTAATTTGCATCTAGCAAGTCTATAAAAAATTATAGGCGAAGGAGGAAATTAATATGT
>CAKOKV010000073.1 GCA_934095805.1 uncultured Bacilli bacterium
GATAGGAGTGTAGATGATATGAAGAAAAAAGTTTTGCTTCTTTTAACTTTATTGGTTGTGCCAATTATGCTAAAAGCTGAATCTCAGAGTAATTATGAAAATTCAAAAAAATATGTAAATTCATATATAACTTCTTTTACTATGTACGATAGATATATTGAATATGGTAAAGGTGTTCCTTATGAATTTGATGGCCAAAACAAGGTTAAAAGTGGATTTATTAATGGTGCATTAATAAACAAAAAAGAAATTGAATTATCTAAGATTAAAAATAATTCATATTTGTTAACAGGAGCAACTTTCTTTACTATGACAGAAGAAAACAATAAAATTTATAATGTTAATGTAAATAAATTAGATTTAATTGCTAAAACTGAAAATAGTGGTACGAGAGTTACTGAACTTGTTAAACCTACTACAAAAGTAATAGGTGAAGGTACTAGAACTAATCCTTGGGTATTTGTAAGAAAATACAGAGTAGTTTTTAGTGGAAATGGTTCAACAGAAGGAAGAATGGAAGCCATTTCATGTGATTATAATTATAATTGTAATCTTCCTAAAAATTCATTTAAGAGAACTGGTTATACTTTTGCTGGTTGGTCTTTAGAACCAGAAGGAGAAGTAGCTTATGGTGATAATACTAGCCCAAATATTACAGCAGTTCCAAATAATGATGTTGTTATATTATATGCTATATGGAAACCAAATAAATATATAGTAGAATTTAATGGTAATGGTTATACTTCTGGTACTACTGCTTCTGTTAGTTGTACTTATGATGAACCTTGTACATTACCTTCAAATGGATATACTAAAACAGGGTATACATTTAAAGGATGGGCTACTACAAATAATGGTAGTGCTGTTTATCAAAATAATGCTAAAGTTAAAAATTTAACTGCTTTAAATAATGCTGTGGTTACTTTCTATGCTAAATGGGAACCAATAACTTATACAATTAAGTTTGATAAGAATAGTAGTGAAGCTAGTGGTACTGTTTCAAGTATAGTTTGTACTTATGATGCAGCCTGTACATTACCTTCAAATAATTTTACAAAAGTAGGTGCTACATTTAATGGTTGGGCAGTGACTAGTAGTAGTGCTGTTAAATATAATAATAGAGCTTCTGTTAAGAATTTAACTGCAACTCCAAATGGAACATATACTTTATATGCTCATTGGAATGTTAATACTTATAAGATTAGTTATAATTATAATGGTGGTAGTGCTGGTAGCTATAATCCAAGTACTGCTAAGTATGGTGAAGTCATAACTATATCAAATCCAAGCAGATCTTGTTATTCATTTGATGGATGGAGAATTAGTAATTATGATTCTTCTTATGCTAAATATGGTAATAGTTCAAGTTCTGTAACTTCAAGCATTGGTACTTATACATCAGGTAAATATTTTAAGAACTTAACAGCTACTAATAATGCTACTGTAACATTTACAGCAAGTTGGAGTTATAGTTGTAGTTCAAGTAGAGATGATGATTATGATTATAGACCAAGTGGCGGAGGTTCAGGTAGTAGTAACAGAGGTAACTCAGGTAGTAGTGGAAGTAATTGTGATACAAGATGTAAAATGGAGAAAAACTCTAGAGATTGGCATAATGCTGATGAAAACACAAGAAAACAACTTGAAAATGATAACAAAAATCTTATGAAAGAATTACCAGAGTGTTGTGGCGGTAGCTGTTGTGATCGTAAAAATGATGGAACTATTAAAGATTCTAATGGTAAATGTATTTATACAGGAGTAGGAAAGACATGTTCATAATTAAGGAGGAAAGTATGAAAAAAGTATTATTAATTACAATAATGTGTGTATTTATGGTAGTTGGTTGTAATAAAACTGAAAATGTTGGAAAGAAACCAATACCTACAACAGATGTTGGAAAGGTTGTTGATATTTTTGCAACAAATATTACAGCTCCAAGTTTTTCTGTTGGAACTATTGGACTATATGATGGCGGATTCAATAATGAAAGCTTAAAAAATGTTAAAATTTATGATATTAAAGCTGTAGTGAATGATGGATATGAAGAAGAAACTCATTCTTATAAAGGATATAAAGTTAAAGAAATTTTAAGTGCATTAGAGATAGATTCTTATGAAAAACTTGAATTTTCTAGTAATGGTGGTTTAAATGTTACATTCTATTCAAATGAAGTAGATGATAATATGTTCTTATTCTTTGAAAGAGATGGAATTAGATTAGAAAATGCTCCAATTAATTTATTGGTTCCAACTCAACCTGCTAGATATAGTATTCAAAATGTTCAAACTTTAACAATTTCTTAAATTAAATGTTAATGAGCTCCTAGTGAGCTCATTTTAAATTGATAAAATTGTAAGTAATGTGATATACTTAAGTATATGGAGATGTTGAATGAAATATATATTATATAAAGTTATAAGAACACTTGGTTATCCAATATTTTTATTATTATATAGACCACAATTTGTCGGTAGAGAAAATATACCAAATGAGGGTGGTGTTATTCTTGCTGGAAATCATACTAATAATTTGGATGCAGCTATTATGTTAGCTGGTCCTAAGAGAGTAGTGCATATGCTTGCTAAAAAAGAATTATTTAAAAGTAAAATAAGTAATAGATTTTTTAGAAGTATGGGTTGTATTCCAGTTGATAGAAGTATACATGATGAAAATGCTAAAGGTGAAGCTGTTAGTGTGCTTGAAAATGGTGAAGTGATTGGTATATTTCCAGAAGGTACAGTCAATAGAACTGATAAAATTATATTACCTTTTAAATATGGAGCTGTATCATTTGCTAAAAAGACTAATTCTTATATAGTTCCATTTACTATAACAGGTAAATATAAATTATTTAGAAAAAGTATAAAAATTACTTATGAGAAACCATATAAAGTTAATGGTGATTTAGAAATAGAAAATGAAAAACTTATGAATATTATTTCGAATATGCTTCAAAAGGAGAAAAATAGTGAAAAAAGAAAATAATGATTATCCATGGTTTAAGTATTATAAAGATATGAAGAGTCATATTGAATATCCTGATTCTTCTATGTATTCTTTGGTAAGAAAGTGTGCGATAAAGTATCCATCTAATATTGCATATTCTTATTTTGGAAATAAAGTTACTTATAAAAGTTTGATTTCTAAAATAGATGAAGCATCAAGAGCTTTTTTAAGACTTGGTGTTAATAAAAAAGATGTTGTGTCTATTATTATGCCAAATACACCAGAAGCTATAATATGTTTTTATGCACTTAATAGAATAGGTGCGGTGTGTAATATGATTCATCCACTTTCAAGTGAAGAAGAATTTAAATATGATATTAAATTAGCTAATACTAAATATGTTATTGTTGCTGATATTGCTTATCAAAAATTATTCAATATTAAGAGTGAACTTAATATTGAAAAGATAATATATTTACCTATATCAGAAAGTATGGATTCGATTACTAAAATTGGTTATAAACTTACTACTGGTAGAAGTGCTTTGAAACCTAGTGGTGAAGATACAATTACTTATTCTAAGTTTCTTAGTAAGGCTAAATATTATAAAGAAGTTATTAAAGACGAAGGAAAGGGAGAAGATATTGCAGTTATTCTTCATAGTGGTGGTACAACTGGTAAACCAAAAGGTATTGTACTTACAAATATGAATTTTAACTCACTTGTTTTAAGTGAACTTGAAATCAATAAATGTTTGGGGGACGGAATTAGTATTCTTGCTATTATGCCTATATTTCATGGTTTTGGTCTTGGATGTACTTTTCATGCGACTATGGTTTCAGGAGGACATGCTATAATATTACCATCTGTTAATCCTAAGAAATTTGATGAAACACTTCTTAAATATAAGCCTAATATTTTAGCTTGTGTGCCAAGTGTTTTAGAGGGTCTTACTAAAAGTAAAAAGTTGAAGGAAGCTGATTTATCATTTATTAAATGTATAATATGTGGAGGGGATGCTCTTAGTGGTGAACTTAATAATAAGATAGATAAATTTTTATATGATCACGGAAGTGATACTCGTGTTAGAACAGCTTATGGAATGACTGAGTGTACTGCTGGTGTTACTATGATGCCACTTGAAGAAACAAGAGAAGATAGTATTGGTATTCCTTGTCCTGATTCATATATTAAAATATGTGAAGTTGGAACTACAAAAGAATGTATAACTGGTGAAGTAGGTGAAATATGTATAAATGGACCTACTGTTATGAAAGAATATATTAATGATAAAGATGAAACTTCACTAGTATTAAAAACACATAAAGATGGAAAAGTATGGTTACATAGTGGAGATCTTGGATTCGTTGATAGTGATGGTTTTGTATATTTTAAATCAAGAGCTAAAAGAATGATTGTTTCTAGTGGTTATAATATTTATCCAGGGCAAATAGAACAAATAATACTTAAACATCCTTATGTTGAAGCTTGTTCAGTAGTAGGAGTACCTCATCCATATAAAAAAGAAGTGGTTAAAGCATATATCGTTCTTAAAGATGAATTTGTATTAAATAGTGAGATTAAAAAGAGTATAAAAGAATATTGTGAAAAAAATATAGCAAAGTATGCATTACCTTATGCTTATGGTTATAGAAAAGAACTTCCTAAAACAAAGTTAGGTAAAGTAGCATATAAAGAACTTATAAATGGAGAAAATGATGATGAAGAAGAGTGATTCACAAAAAGAATTTGGTTATAAATTAATGAGACCATTTGTTACGATAAAATTTAAAAATAAATATCATCCAGTTGTATTTGGTAAAAAAAATATACCAGAAAGTGGTGGTATAGTTGTATGTGGTAATCATAGACATGTTGATGATCAATATAATTTTATGATTGCTACTAAGAGGGTAATTCATATGCTTGCAAAAGATGAGTATTTCAAAGGCAAAAAAGAGTGGTTTTATAGAGCTGCTGGTTGTATTCCAGTAGATAGAACTATACATGATGAGAATGCTAAAAGTGAAGCAAGAGAAATACTTAATAATAAAGGAGCAATCGGTCTTTTTCCAGAGGGTACTAGAAATGAAGTAACTTCAAAGGAAGAAGAAATACAAAAAATTTCAAAGATACTTAATATAAGTACGGAAGAAGTATTATCAAAATTAAAAAATAAATGTACTAGAACTACACAAGTTAATTTACTTATAGAACTTTCTAAAGATCATAAGATTACAAAAGATGAATTAAAAGAATATATATTAGATGCTGATAATGCTTTACTTAAGCTTTATAAAAAGAAAATAATAACTAAAGAAGATTATAAGGAATCTTTATTATTACCATTTAAATTTGGAGCAGTAAGTTTAGCTAAAAAGACTAATTCATTAATTATTCCTTTTGCAACAGTTGGAGATTATAATGGAGAAAAGGAACAATTGATAACTAGAATTGGTGAACCAATTGATATTTCTTCTATGGAATTAGAAGATGCTAATAAATTACTTAGAGAAAAAATAATAGATTTAATGCAAAAAATCTAATATTATTATATAATATATATATGAGTGAGGTGTAAAC
>CAKOKV010000074.1 GCA_934095805.1 uncultured Bacilli bacterium
AGGAGAGGACAAAATGTCAACAATAAATGATAAATTTAAGGAACGCTTAAATTATTTAAACACTAATTCAAAAATCAACCCACCAAAGGAAATAAAAAAAGATACTTTCAACAAATATTTAAGAGGAGAAAGATTTCCAACTGCAGATAATTTAGAGATAATTAAAGAACATTATCACGTTTCTTACTCATATTTGTTTGGAGAGTTTGACAATGATGAATTAAAAACGGCTAAAGAAAGTATTGCACTTGGTTTAGATAAAGATGTAATTGAAAAATTAAACGAAATACAAACATCAGATAATGAATATTTAAGAAATAATAAAAATTTTGCAATCAATATATTTTTAAGGTATATAGACTTTAATATATTAGGCAATCTTTTATCTTTCCCTAGTTACAAAAATAAAAATATTACATCAAAAGAGTATTATAATGAATATCGTCGTTTTTTTAAATCATCTTCTTCACGTGAATTAAAACAACAAATAAATGAAAATGACGAAAAATTAAATTATAGAGTATATAAGTTGATAAATAATCTATGTGAAAAAACACGTAGGTCAGAATCTTGCGTTGATGTATTCAAAAAAAATATTGTTACAAATGAATTGAATGAGGACGAATTTTTTAAATCTATTGAGTGTGATTATTATCAATATGAATATGACAATGATAATGATGATATAGATGATGATAAAATAGAATTTGATAAACTTATTAAAGAACGTCAAGAAAAAATTGGAAAATAAAAAAGACTAAGGCTACTTGCGATAGCTCTTAGTCAAGAGATGTACTAAAAATCGGCTCGACACCAAATTTAAAGTACATCTCCATTATAAAGTATTTTAAGAAAATTTACAATATAAAGGAGAATGAAAAATATGAAATTGCCTAATAATTATGGCTCAGTTTATAAATTGAGTGGAAATAGAAGAAGACCTTATATAGCCAAAATTACAACTGGTTATGATGATAAGGGAAAACAAATATTTAAGCCTATAGGGTATTATTCTACTAAAGAAGAAGGACTACAAGCCTTAGCTTTATATAATAATGCTCCATACGATTTAGACCTTAAAAACATAACGTTTAAAGAATTATATTCAAAATGGCTAGTGGTTAAAAGTAGAAAAATAGACGATAAAAGTTTAAAACTATATAAAAATGCTTATAAAAATCATTGTATTAAATTACATAATAAAATATTTACTAGTATTAGAAAAAGGGATATTCAAGAACTTATCGATAATTGTAATTGTGGTTACACCATAAAAAAATATATAAAAAGTTTATGTAATCAATTATATTCTTTTGCTGATGAGTTAGATGTTCCTATAGTAAAAAACTATGCTGAGTTTGTAGAACTTGGAAAAGAAGAAAAATCTACACTACATATAAATCTAAAAGAAGAAGAGATTAATTTATTGTGGAATAACTTAAATATAGATGATGTAGATTTAGCACTAATACTAATTTATACGGGCTTAAGACCAAATGAATTATTAAACATTAAAAAGTCAAACGTATTTTTAGATGAAAACTATATGATAGGTGGAAGTAAAACAGAGGCTGGAAAGAATAGAATAATACCTATCCATAATAGAATTAAGCCATTAATAGAAAAGCGTTTAAATAACCCTACAAGCTACTTAATTGCTAGTTCTAGAGATATGAAGTTTACTTATGTTAGTTTTAAGGAACGTTGGGATAAAATGACAATTAAGCTAAATTTAGATTATTTGCCTTACGATTGTAGGCATACGTGTGCTACAAGATTAGATAATGCTAAGGCTAATAAGATATGTACTAAACTTATTTTAGGACATAAGATAGCTGATATTACTGACGGAACATATACACATAAGAATATATTTCAATTAGTAGATACAATAAATTTATTGGCATAATTAAAATATCCTTGTTTGGATATTTTTTATATGAAAAAAAGCATTAATAATTTAACGCTATTCATCTTCTAAGTCTTGAAATAACAACATAATATGTATACCTAGTACCCTAGATATTAGATAAAGGGTATTAAGTGAAATAGTACGAAAAGTATTACTTTCAATATCACTAATAAAACCCTCACTTAGGCTACATTTTTCTGCTAACTCTCTTTGCTTTAAGCCTTTAAGTTTTCTATATTTACGTATGTTTTTTCCGACTAGATAATATACATAATTATTATCACTTTTATCTATCGTAGTCATCTAAACACTCTCCATAAATATTATTTCATTTTTATTAGCATTTATACTTCGACAATTAATCGGTATTGTGGTATAATAATATTAGGAGGTTTATGTATGACTATTATAGAAAATGACAATAATACTACTTCTATTATTATTGAAGACAATGAGTGTATAAAGATATTGAGAAATGAAAAGGATAAATACGTTTTATGTATTAAAAGAAAAGATGATATGTTGCACGTCGAAAGTATTAGAAGTAAGCCAAGGAAAACGAAAGGAGTAAGTAAATAATGGCACTGATTAAATGCCCTAAATGTAATCACGAAATAAGCGATACCTCAAAGAAATGTATTCATTGTGGTACTAGCCTTAGAGAAAAAAAGATAATACCTAAAAAGAAAAAAATAATCTTACTTATTTTAGTATTATTAGTAATAATTAGTATTACTGCAATAGCAATATTTAAATTTACTCAGTCTAATAATAAAAATGATACTATAAATAATAATAAAAATAACAATACTACCATTGAAAAAGATGATAATACTACTAATAGTGATGATACAAAAGAAGATATAAGTAATAATGAAGATAATACATCATCAGATACAAGCAAAAATAATCAGTCAAAAGAAGATAAACCAAACAATACTTTAAATAATAATGAGCCAAAAAATAATACAGATAATAACAATAATACAACGCAAAAAGTAATAATTGACGCTACTAAAAATGAAAGTTGCTCTAGTGGATATGAATATAAAGAAAGTCTTTCTAATACTGGTCGTCCTTGTCAAAAGATGAATATTATTAATGGAGATATTAGCTATTATTGTTTATTAGATAATCAAACATTAGAGGTAGATAAATGTAAATCAATTTATACCTCTAAACCCGTAGGAGGTCAATGTTACAATGGCTCTATATTAAATAATGGCGTATGTGAAAGTACCAATTATACTAGTGCCTCAACAAGGTTAAGTTGTCCTAGTGGATATACTAAATACAATGATACACAATGTTATAGTTGGATATATGAAAGTGCTAATATAAGTTATTCTTGCCCTAGTGGTTATACCTTAAATGGCAACAAGTGTGAAAAATAAGGAGGTACAAAATGGCAAAGATAAAATGTAAAGAATGTAATAAGGAAATTGAAGATAGTACTAAGCAATGTCCTAATTGTGGATATAAAAACAAGCTAGATTTAGATTTATACCTTAAAGTCAAAGAATGTAATAAATGCCCTAAATGTGGAAATAAAATAAGTAAAAATGATAGTTTTTGTACTAAATGTGGTTATAAGAAAAACAATTTTAAAAGTAAAACTAGTAATATAAAAGAGTTAATTAAAGTCGTCTATAAAAGAAATAAACTTATATCAAAAATTATAATTACCTTAATACTACTTGTAATTATAGGAGTAATATATACTAATAACTTTAATAGTGATATGTTAAAAGCCGAAGAATATTATAACAACAAAGAATTTTATGAGGCTGAAAAAATAGTTAAAAAATATCCTATAAACCTTAATAATACCACCTATAAAAAAGTACAAGCTACAAAATATTTAACTTTTTATTATGATAAGTTAGGCAAATATGATGATGACATTGAAGATTATACAAGTGTAATTAAAAGTTTATTAAGAGGCTATGAAAGATGTGAAGATGAATTATCTATAAAAAAGGAAGAAATAGAAAAACAAGCAATAAACGATTTAAAAGATTTATATAGATATGAATTAGTCTATACTTATAAACTGAGTGATGAAGATATTAAGTCTTTAAGTAGTCTTGAAAGTGAAGAACTTGATAATAAATTAAATAAAATAGCCAAAGGTTTAATAAAATCTAATACGTGTGAAATAAGAAATATTGACGTCTTAAATTATTATGGAAGTGGTTATAAGATGTCTGTTACATTAAAAAATAATAATGGTTGTACTTGGAATATAAAAAGTTATAGTGAAGTAAGAGTTTATTTTACTGACGGCTCTTATAAAGATGTCTATTTAGGTACTAATATTAATTTAAAAGCCGACGAACAATATACTTTTAGTGATTGTTATTTAGGCTCTAGTAATAAATATAAAACTATAAAAAGTGTATCATTTATAGGATAATTGGAGGTAATAATTATGTATTGTAGTAAATGTGGAAATAAAATAGAAAAAGATAGTACCTTTTGTGGTAAATGTGGTAAATCAATAAACGATAATAAAACTACAAAGAAGTTTAAATTATCTAAAGTCAAAAATAAAAGTATTCTAATTCCTTGTATACTTGTTATATGTGCCATAGTAATTTACTTAGTGGTGTTTAATATAGGAAAAAGTAATTTAGAAAATCATTTATTAAGAGATTGGTCTAGGGTTGAAACTGGAGATAGTGGCACTACATATAAAGTAGAGTTAGATTTTTCTAAAGATAAAATAGATTATAATTTTATTAGTTCTTATGCCTTTTTAAATAGTACAATAACTACTTTTGATTATAAGATAATTAGTCCTAATAAAATTAAAGTAAAAGATAAGACATATAAAATAAAATTTAATGAAGATAAATCATCTTTTACAATTACCCCAGCTTTAACTAGTACTGATAGTAGCGAAACGTGGTATAATTCTTAATTAATATTGCTAAAATGAAAATTTAAGCAACCAATAATAAATGTTATAATATTAGTCCTTTTCAATAACAAGATTGTTAATATTGAATTATCTAAATCACTTTACCTCTTTACCCTTTACCGAGTATAGAGGTATTTTTATAAGGAGCCTCCACGTGTTGAATAGCTACATCAATATATAAAGATATTAAGGACATCACGTTGTAAAATACCCCCTACAAGATTTATTAATATAGGAGCCATTAAATACTAAAAAATACCTACTAATTGCTTGTTATACAACTAAGGTTTGTAGGTATTATAAGGGTTAGACTAGCCATTTGTTACCTATATGTTACATATAAGCCCATTTTGAGGGTATTAAAGGCACTTTTTAGATTGATACTATAATTGTATTTTAGTGGCAAAAAGTATTACTATAGAGGGTGTAGATATGCTATAATAATGTCATATTAGTTGTGGTTTACTAGGACTACTTTTATTTAGGTTAAGACTTTGAGTTTTACCTATTAATGGCTCCATTTAGAGTATAAAACAAACTTTTATGTTTGTATAACATATAAAAGCCTAGTAAAGCATTGTATTTACTGG
>CAKOKV010000075.1 GCA_934095805.1 uncultured Bacilli bacterium
GATATAATATTCTAATTTTATCTTTAACTTGATTCCATCCATCAGGATTAGCATTAGCAAAATCAATAACAGATTTTTCATAATCAACTATCATAGGTTTAGCACCCATTCCAGTTTTTAAAAACATTGAGAATAAATCAGCAGGAGTATTATTCATATAACCACTCTTTAAATAAAACTCACGAAGTTTAGGTAAAGCATCAGTTATACTAACTTGATTAACATCTCCACCTGCCATAATTGAAAGTAAAAGTCCATAATATGTAGCACCTGGCGAAGAAGTAACTGGATCAGTTGAACCAATATTAATACTTCCATATATAGTATCAAGCCCTATATCTTTCCACTTCTTACCTTCAAGAATATAATTAATTAATTTATTCATATCAGTAATATAATAAACTGAATCTTTAACTGTAACAATTTTTTCTTTTATTAAAGCATCAACAACTGTATCCCAACTATATATAACAATTGGTGTATTAAGTACTAAATCTCCATCAATAACTCTATCCCTTGGAGCTTCATTACCAGTTGGAGAAGTTTTAAAATAATCATAATATCTTTGATCTGAAAAGAAAGCTAAATCATATTTTGAATTATCTTCACGAACTAAAGGAGAAACTATAGTTTTACCATTACTCCAAGAATCTTGTATAAATTTAAATCCATACTTCTTAGCAAATATCTTATTTATTTCTTCATCAGCAAGCAAATCTTCTTTACCACCACCAACAGCTCCATAAATATCAATTGTTTTATCAACAAAACTATCTTTATTCTTTATTGCAATAACTACAATAACTATAACAACTAATATTGCTATACCAATTATTTTAGATAAAGCACCCTCCTTAAAATTTAATTTTGTCTTTCCATAATCTTCTTCATTATTCATTTTTTTCACTTCCTTTAATATCAATATCTTCAATATCAGCAGTTCTTTCAAATACTTTCATTTCGAAATCTAATTCTTTATCTTTTGCTTTAGCAATTAAATTAACAAGTTTATTACATTCAGATTCAATTTCTTTAACATAAACTGACATCTTTAATATTAATTTATTTTCTACAAATGACTTTTCCTTTTTCTTCTCTATCGTAATATATTTATTTACAATAGCAGTAGTAAAAGGTAAATAATAATCTAAGAAATTATATATTTTAGTAGCATTTCTAGGTCTACCTTCTAAATACTTAACTATTTTACTATAAAGAACAACTATTTTACCAAGTTTTTCTTTCATAGCTTCATCATTTATATTTTCCTTATAGCTATCTAACTTTGACATTTCAAAATGATATCTAGCTATAGCTCTTGCATCATATACTCTAACATCTTTTTCTTTAAAATAGAAGATACCTCCTATATATACAAAAGCACAAAGTATTAAAGAAATATATAAATAAAAGTTAAGTATTAAATAAAATATCATAAATGCGATTCCAGCAAGAATAGCACTTAACATGTATCTTTTCTGCAATCTCATATTAATTATAACTCCTTACTTCTTTAAAGGCAGATTTTAAATTAGTTCTACCATCAAACACCTTAGCATTAGTAAGATTAGCAAGTCTAAGTAATTGTTCCTCTTTAGCACTACCAAACATAATACTATATACAGGTGTTTTTAAATTATTACTTGAATAATAAAGAGCTAAATTATCATAAGTAGATGTAACTGAATCACCATCAGTCATAAGTATAACTGTTTTATTATATGATTTATCAACATTCTCAAGTACTTTTAAAGCTTGATCTACACAATTATATATATTAGTTCCACCATTAGCTTTTTCATTCGTAATATTATTAATTAATGTACTAGTATTAATACCATTATCAGTATACCAAGTATTTCTATTTTTAGAATCAAATGGAATTACATAAATCTTATCATTTTTAGAAAATTGTAATAAATCCTTTGAAGCTTCTTCACTATTTAGTATATAACTCATAGCTGAAGAAAGTTGACTCTTACCTGTTCCATACATACTTCCAGAATAATCTAAACAAAATGCAGTAGCTGATGGCTTTCTAAGTTCATCAATATATAAAGCAATTGCTTCGTTCATAACTTTCTTAGATGGATATTTAAGTGGTATTAAATAATTATTAGTATTAATACCCCATTCACTTCTAAATACTTGTTTATTTGCATTACTGTTAACTCCACCATACCAAGTTCTCTTACCTAAACTTTCCATACTCTTTTGAGAAGTATCTGAAAGTAAAAATTCTTGTAATTTTAAAAACTTATCTATCTTATTTTGTTTTCTATCAACATAAGCAAATGGTGAATCATTAATAGCTACTCCATCAACTGGATATAGTAAATATAATGGTTCCCTATTACTATTTTCAAGGAATTTATTTATTCTTATTAAAGAAGATTCACTAGCTATAACAGCTTCATAACTACTATCCTTAAGAAACATATCTTCTAAGAAAGTATCACTACCAGAAACTCTTTCAACTCCAGAAAATAATGATTTTAAATTATTAACTAATTTTCTATTCTTTAACATAGAACTTGTTAATATTTCAGGACTACCTGATAAAGCATTTAAGAATCCTAAATATGAAGTCATACCTGTATTAGTTTTAGTAACAGATGACATTACATAATTTAACTTTTTATCTCCTATAGCTTTAACAATATCACTATTCTTTAAATCATCCCTAATTAAATTTAATTCAGTTGCTTTACTTTTTTTAACACCCATAACAATAGGATTAATATAAATTGATTTAGAATTAGTAACCTTAGCATTTTCAAGCATATATAGCCAAATAGAATTACTCATCCATACCGCATCAAAATTATTAGTATCTTCAAGCATATCTATAGCTTCTAAATCATCAGCATAAACAACATCAATCTTAATGCCTTCCTTTTTACCATATTTAATTAATTCATCCATATAATCTTTATTATCAGCATTAGACAAAATAGTAAAATCTTTACTCTTAAATATAGAAGTTCCACTAGGATTTTTAATAAAACCTAACAAGAATATATAAACAAAATAAATAATTAAAACTATAATTATAAATTTAGCAAATCCTCCAGATTTTCTTACATTTCCATAACTATTATTCATAAAACCAACACCTTATTTTCATAATAAGTATAACATATATAAAAGAAAAAAAGAATAGTTTCCTATTCTAAAATTTCATATTTTTCATTTGCTTCATCATTTTCTTCATTTCTTCAAATTGATTCAATAAACGATTAACATCTTCAACTTTTTGTCCACATCCTTTAGCAATTCTAATCTTTCTACTTGCTTTTATAATGTCAGGATTTCTTCTTTCCTCAACTG
This sequence comes from uncultured Bacilli bacterium, assembly GCA_934095805.1. Next base: position 3,331 of record CAKOKV010000075.1, read on the forward strand.
TCATTGATAAAACAATAGCTTCTGTTCTAGACATAATTTTAGGATCTATATTAACATTATTAAGTCCCATTTTAGATGCTCCTGGTAATAACTTAAGTAAATTTTCAAGTGGACCTAACTTTTTAATTTGTTTAGTAGTACTTAAGAAATCTTCTAAATCAAACTTACCTTTTTGCATTCTTTTAGCAGTACTCATAATTTCATCTTGATCTAAAGCTTCTTCAGTTCTTTCAATTATAGAAAGTAAATCTCCCATACCAAGAATTCTATCAGCTATTCTTTCTGGATAAAATTCACTTATACCATCCAGTTTTTCTGAATCACCTATTAACTTAATTGGAATATTAGTAAGATGTCTTAATGATAAAGCAACACCACCCTTAGTATCACCATCCATTTTAGTTAAAACACAACCAGTAAGTTTTAATTTATCATTAAATCCAGTTATAACATTAATAGCATCTTGTCCCATCATAGCATCAATCACAAGTAATTCTTCATCTGGATGTACAGATTCTTCAATATTAACAAGTTCATCCATAAGAGATTCATCTATTTGAAGACGACCAGCTGTATCTATTAAGATATAGTCATATCCTTTACTTTTAGCATATTCTATACCTCTTTTAGATATTTCTACAGGATTGCCTTTTCCTTCTTCATAAACTTCAATATTTAATTGCTTTCCTATATCTTTTAACTGATCAATAGCTGCTGGTCTATAAACATCACAAGCAATAAACATAGGTTTTTTATGATGCTTTTTACGAACCATATTTCCTATTTTACCAATAGTAGTAGTCTTACCACCACCTTGAAGACCAACAACCATACATACAGTTGGCTTCTTATCAAAAATTAATGGAGCACTATCTCCTCCAAGTAATGAAACAAGTTCATCTTTAAGAATTTTAACAAACATATCCCCTGGTTTAATACTTTTTCTAACCTCTTCACCAAGAGCTTTTTCTTTAACACTATCTATAAATTCTCTAACTATTTTAACATTAACATCTGCTTCTAATAAACAAAGTCTAATTTCACGAGTAATATCACTAATATTATCTTCATTTATCACTCCCTTTGATTTAATATTACTAACCACTTTTTGTAATCTTTCACTTAAGTTTTCAAACATTTAAATCAATCCTTTCTTGCTTCTCTATTATAACAAATATAAATATTATTATAAAGAAAAATGTGCATTAGCACATTATTTATTTCTTTTTATATTACTGTTTCTACTTTCAATAAGTTTAATAATATTATCAATTTCTTTATCACTACTTTTATCACTAAGTTTATCAATTAATGAACTAATATTATCTTCAATATTCTTTACCATTTCATTACTAACTGGATCAGAGTATTTAAGTTTATCAATTAATTTATTCTTATAGTCTTTTTTTAAATTAGATACATTATTAATTTTAGATATCATTTCATCAATGAACTTAGTACTATTTTTTGTATCATTATCAATCTTCTGATTTCTCTTATTAGCAATCATTATAGCAAAACACATAATAATATATATTATATTAGAGATAATTGTAAATGATAAAATAGTATTATATGATGCATTTTTAATATGATTAAACATATAATTTGCATAAAAATTAATTCCTAAAAATACAAATGTTCCAACATATATAGGAGTGCTTCTAATTAATTCTTCTGGTGTTCTATCCTTAACAATAATAATCATAACAATAGATAAAACAAATGATATTATAGCAGAAATCAAACAATATTTATAATTATTATAATTAAATAAAGTAATAAAATTATCAGAAATTTCATTTATTGTATCAGGTAAATAAACACTCTCTTTATAACTAACATTAAAATCAACAGCAGTTACTTTCATACCATCAACAGTTTCAGGTACAACTACATCCTTATCTTTACCTTTGTAAGAAACTAATTCAACATTACCATTTTTAACATTGTATTCAAACAGAAATTCTACATAACTAAAATCAACTTTATCCGAATCATTTAGAATATTAACAGTTAACTCATTATTACTTTTTAGTTCTTCACAGAAC
>CAKOKV010000076.1 GCA_934095805.1 uncultured Bacilli bacterium
GTAAAAACCCTATTGTTTTCAGAAAATATATAATATAACCATAATTGTAAGATCAAGGTAGAAGATAATACATAATGCAATAAGGTAATTCATTTCCTTTAATTTCAGTAATACTACCTAAATTTAATAATTCATCAATATTGTGAACCGCACAATAACTTTTAATAGTGTTTTTATCTATTTCAGAAAAGAACTCTATTCTATAATATTTAATTATTTTTTCTTCTTGTTAATTTTTGAAAAGCTTTTTTGGTGCTCTAATATTACTGAAAAAAGTACCAACTCTTATGGTAATCTCTGAACAATTATTATTTGTCATTTTATAATCCCCCTTTTTCTCTTTTTTGACAAAATAAAAAGCATAGTTTTTCTATGCTGGTATATGGCTATGAAATTACTAATTTTATTTTTATTGATTAAACAACAGCTCCTGTTAGTTCATCAGCAAGAATTATATCTGAATCATTTCCAAAAACTATTGTTATTGATACTCTTTGCATTTGTCCACCTGATAATTGATTAGGTTTTTTATTAATATGATCTTTAAGGCCAATTTTTATTAAAGCATCAGTAGCTTTTATTTTTCTTTCTTTTTTTGAAACACCACTTAATGTTAAAGCAAGTTCAACATTAGATAATATTAATTGATGAGTAATAAGATTATAATTTTGATTTAGTACTTACATTATTTATTATTAAATCGCCACTAGTATAGCCATCAAGTCCACCAATAATGTTTAATAATGTCGTTTTACCACTACCCAAGGTCTTAAAATAGCTGTAAATTCATTTTCTTGAATAATATATTTACATTATTAAGTGCAACTTGTTTAAAATTATTAGTATTATATGTTTTAGATATCTTTTTAAGTTCAAACATCTTTTACTCCCCTAACATGGTTATTTATTTTATTATAAATTATATTTTAAATCAAAAAATATTACTTTATTTTATTATCGTAAATTGATATGAATATTGCACCCAAACTATTTCCAATTATCATTATAATAACAGAAAAAATTGACTTTAAAGACCAAACTTCAGCAACAGAAAAATAAAACATATTAGCAATACAGTGTTCAAAGCCACATAGTATAAATACTATAACAGATAAAAATATAGATAAATATTTCTTTATAACATTTTCACTTTTCTTATAATTATTAACAGCAAGATACATTAATATTCCACAAAAGAAAGAAAGTATTAATATACTTAAATAACTATCATTTATTTTAATTAAAGATATATTTTTTGCTTTGATAATTATATCAGATAATCTTGTGTTTATAATTAAAACTGCTGTTAAAAATGTTCCTATAAAATTTCCTATTAAAGTTATTAATAATTTAAAAACATAATTAATTTTATTTTCTAATATATATCCTACCATTCCTGTATATAAATTCATTTTATAAACACAAATAGTAAACAAACCTATACCAAATAAAGTAGCACCAATAATAGAATTCTTACTCATTAAATAAACTATTCCACCAATTCCAATCATAATACCAGCATAAATTGCTTTTATTAGAGTATTTATATTTTCGTTTATTTTTTTCATTTGATCACTACCTTAAATAAATATTACTATAAAATTCCTAAATGTTCAAGTAAAATATTAGTACCCAGTAATATTAATATAATACCACCTATTATTTCAGCTATTTTACCATACTTTGAACCAAACTTACTACCAATTTTAACACCGATTATTGATAAAATAAATGTAATTATTGCTATCATTACAAATGTTAAAATTGCATTATAGCTACCATAAGCACATACATAAGCAATACCAACAGCAAGAGCATCAATACTAGTAGCAATTCCAAGCAATAATACTGATTTAATACTTAAATCTTTATTATCACTTTTTTCATCATCAACAACTTCAATTATCATTTTAATACCTATAAATCCTAGTAATACAAAAGCAACATAATGATCAATATTAGTTATAATACTTTCAAATGTACTACCAAGTAAATAACCAATTGCTGGCATTATACCTTGAAATAAACCAAAACATATAGCAAGTTTAATAGTATCTTTTAAACTAATATTTTTAATAGATAATCCTTTAACAACTGATACAGCAAAAGCATCAGCAGCTAAGCCTACACTAATAAGCAATATTTGTAATATATTCATAAATCATTCTCCATAATTAATTATATCATTGAATACATGAAAAAAGAATTTAGATTTATAACAATTTACATCTAAACTCATCGAATAATTAATTATAAAATAAATTTAATTCTTTAATTTTGGTACATAACCTTTTTGCAAACCACCATCAATAGCAAAACAACCAATTGATTCAAAATTTTTAAAAGCTTGTACACTCATTTTAGAAAAACTAATTTGTTCATCTCTAATCACTGACTCAAAAACCGAAATACAAGCAGATAAATTAGGAGAATCATCAAAATTATTAATTAAACTAATAATTCTTTCATCAAATGAAGAAGAAAAATCTCCTTGAATTTGATAACCAATATCATCTCTTAAATATAAACTATAAAAATCTTTCCAATTAGTAATTAATCTTCCAAATTTTAATCCATAAATATTGCCAGTTCTTGTAAAACCTATATTCTCAGAATTTAATTCGAATTTTTTAGCAAGAGATAAATCATAATCTATAGTTCCGGAATTATCTTCTTTTATTAATTTCAATAAATCTTTTTTGTCAAATGACTCACCGTAAAATATAAATAAGTTACTATTGCTATCAAAACAACATAATCTAATTTTTTTATCTTCTCCAATACTTAAAGTATCATAAATTTCAACCTCAGTTTTCCCATCAAAACTACCCAATAATTTTAAACCTTCAATTAATCTATTATAAATTTTTGAATTAGTTTTCATAGAAGATAAAACTGCACTAGCTTCTTCATTACTAGCAGTCAAATCAAATTTATTTGGCTTATTACTTTTTTTCATAATCTTCCCCCATTATAAATCATATATTAAAATTTTAAATCTGAAATTTTTAAAATATCAATACCCTTTTCTTTATATAAACCTTCTGTATTTATTGAAACTATTCTTTTATCATTAAATTCAAGTAAAGTAATAATTTCATCAATAACTTTTTCATCATCACATTCTATTTCCATATATGGTTCTAAATTAGGCCAAATATCTAGTTCAATCTCAGCTGATTTATACACATAACTATATCTTATTTTCTCTTGATAATTTCGTCTAACTAATCCTAGTTCTTCTAATAACTTATTAGTTTCTTCTAAATCCGAAACCTGTATTTCAAATTCTTTTACTTTTTGTATTTTATCATTATTTTTATCATAAATATGTTTTACCGTAAGTTCTACTTTATCATTACTTTTTCTAAGTCTTACCCACTTATTAGGATTAATTTCAAACTTTTTAATTTCAGTTAATAATAATTTCGAACTTAATATTTTTTCAAGAATAACTGATACATCATTTGATAATAATTCAGAAAAGCTATCCACTCCTAAATCATATAATATTAATTTAAGTTTTTCATCGCTAACTAAATCCTCAAACTCATCTAATACAATTGCAAGTTTCTTAGTTGCAGTTGTTTTTAATAATTCATTTTCAGATTTTAATAATAGAATAGCTTCCTCAAATCTATAATTTATAGTCATAATATCATAAGTATATATTTTTTGATCTTTTTTAGATTTAAAAGTAGCTCCAATTTTATCAAGTTTTTCTCTAGTACCCTCCACATCAATATCCAATATTTTAATTTCTTTTTCCAATTTTGCCATAAGAACTCCTATATAAATTAAAAATATTATATCATATTTTTATTCTTTTATTATTTTATCGATAAAAAAGTATATAAATACCATCATAATAGATATTAAAAGTCCAATATAAAATTCTGGAAAAGCAAACTGTATACTATTATAAAGACTAAACTTACCAGTAATATTTGCTATATACCAAGTAAAATAATTATAAATTTCTGAAATAACAATTCCTAAAACACCACATCCACCAAGAACCTTATTAATTATATTGTTTTTAAATGGAAACCATACTCCAAATATAAACATTAATATAGATAAAACACCCAATGGATTTAATATATTAATTAAACCACTTATTTCTTGTACACCTCTAGACCCTCCATATTGATTCAAAAACATCGGACTTAAACTCATAATAAATAAAATAGTTAAAACTATCCTTTTATTTCTAATATTTTTATATTTACTATAATTTATTAATGTTTCAATAGACATTTTATTTATATTTTTCTTATTATTAATTTTTTCACCTTTCAATAATTCATTAATAGTTATATCAAGTTCATTGCATAATGGTTCAAATAATGAAATATCCATCATTGTTTTACCATTTTCCCATCTGCTTATTGATTTATCACTAACATTTAACTTTTCCGCAAGTTCTTGTTGAGTTAACTTTTTATTTTTTCTACATTCTGCAATAAATTTTCCTATTTTTTCTTGATTCATATTTTCTCCCTTCAAGATAAATTATATATAATTATTTAAATATTAACAGGACATAAACTGAGAATTGCACTATTTATTATTTTCTTCTTTCCTGCGTTCCTTTAAAATAGATTCTAAGGCATCAAATACTTTATCAGTTATTACAACTGGTTTTGTAAAAGCATCTAAAACAAGTCCAATACATTTTTCATTACTTCTTACGAATTTAATACAATCATCCAAAGATAAATTTATCCAAGAAAAGTTTTTATGATAATTATCTGTAGCTTCATCAATACTTGAAAATATAGGAAAATATAATTCTTCCGATTCATCATTTATTTTTAACCAATCTGGTTTCATTCTAATATTGTTATTTAAACTTACCACACCACCAACATTTGAATTTTTAAAAGTATTTATATCTTCATTACTCATAATCACATTCATCGGAACATACAAATCAGAATCAATTAAACAATCAAATAAAGGGCTTAAATTCATAACTGTTTGATCATTTAAAAAAGCATCTCTCAAATATCTTAATACCTTTCCACTTTTTAATGCTTCCTTATTTTCTTTTGACATAACTTTTCTCCTTTTCTATTTTATAAATTTTATTCTCATATTCTTCTCTATATTTATCAATAGTTTTTGTTACATCAAACTGATAAACACTAGTAAGAATACCATCATATGGATCAATTTCAGTTCTTTCAAGTTCACCACCAAGTGCCTCCATTGTTTTACTAGAGCCTAAATTTTCTACATCACAATCCAACATTACTCTATCTAATCCTAACTTTTGAGCTTCGATTAATCCTAAATATAAATTTATTTTATTGTAACCTTTTCTTCTTTCAGTAGGCCGTAT
>CAKOKV010000077.1 GCA_934095805.1 uncultured Bacilli bacterium
CTTTTATATCCAGGATTTTGTACTAATTCTTCTAATTCTCTTACTGATAAATGATTTAATTTTATTTTTTCAGCTAATTCTGCAATTAATTCATCATTTTCAAGTTTACTTAGAATTTTAGCATGACCAGCAGATATTAATCCATGTAAAATATCATTTTTAACTGATTCTGGAAGATTCAAAAGTCCTACCATATTTGTTATATAGCTTCTACTTTTTCCTATCTTATTTGCTAATTCTTCTTGTGTCACATTTAAAACTTTTAAAAGATTTGAGTATGCTTCGGCTTCTTCTATTGCTGTTAAGTTTTCTCTTTGAATGTTTTCAAGAAGTGCAATTTGCATCATTTCACTATCAGTAAATTCTTTTATTATTGCAGGGATTGTTTCAAGACCAGCTAATTCTGATGCTTTCTTTCTTCTTTCACCGGCAACTATTTCATAACCTTTAATACTTTTAGTTACAATGATTGGTTCTAATACACCATATTCTTTAATAGAATTAGCTAATTCTACTAATTTTTCTTGATCAAATTTTTGTCTTGGCTGATATGGATTACTTCTAAGTTCTGATAATTTTATATCCACAATGTCTTCTTTTGGTGTATTTTCTACGATTTCTTCAATTGGATCAATTGGTCCACTATAAAGAGATTCATTACTAAATAATTGTTCTAATCCCTTTCCTAATGCTTTTCTTTTATTTGTTTCCATTTCTATCAATCACCTCTTTGGCTAAATTTAGATAAGCAAGTGCTCCTTTACTTTTTGGATCATATTCTATAATTGGTTTTCCATGTGATGGAGCTTCTACTAACTTTACTAATCTAGGAATAATTGTACTAAATACTTTTTCATTAAAGAATTTACGAACATCTTCTACAACTTCAAGTCCGAGTAATGTTCTACCATCTAGCATTGTTAGGAGTACTCCTTCTATATCTAATGCTGGATTAATCTTCTTTTGAATTTGAAGTATTGTATGTAATAATTGATTAACACCATCTAAACTATAAAATTCACATTGAATTGGTATTATTACTGAATCAGATGCAGCTAGTGCATTAACTGTTAATGTTCCTAAACTAGGTAAACAATCTATAATAATAAAATCATATCTATCTCTAATTGTATTTAGTTGTTGTTTTAATTGTTCTGTTATTATAAATTCTTTATCTTGAAATCCTATTTGAAACAATTCCATTTCTGCTCCTGCTAAATCTATTACAGATGGAACAATACTTAAATTTTTAAATGGAGTTTTATATATTGCATCTTTTATATCGCAATCTCCAACAATAACATTATATATACTTTTCTTTATTTTTGATCTATCTATACCTAATCCTGTTGTACTATTGCTTTGAGGATCTAGGTCTATTAATAAAACTTTTTTTCCTAGATGTCCTAGGGAACTGGATAAGTTAATACTTGTTGTTGTTTTGCCTACACCACCTTTTTGGTTTACTAATGATATTACTTTTCCCACGCTATTTACCTCTCTATCTATTCAATATTTTAACATATAATATATATTTTTTAAACATAAAAATATTTAAATAAGAAAAAAACTATTTTTCATAGTTTTACATTCTTTTATTTGATTTATTTGGTTCATTTTCTAAAAAGTTTATAGAAGAAGCTATTTCTTCAGCTGATGGTTTTTCAGTTGATAATATAAAATTTAAACTTTCAAGATTTTCGTTATTATTTAACCTTCTACACATTTCTTCTAAGTTCTTAGTTGTTATTATTCCGTCTTTATAATTATGATAATTATGTATTGCTAAAGTTTCACAAAATAAATATATAAACTGTTTTGAAATGTCTTCAAAATCCCTTTCAGCTTTAATAGAATCTTCTTTTATATCTCTTAATTTAAATGACTTTTTTCTTGATATTTCAAAGTTTTCAAATGACTCTAATATTGTTCTTGATTTTTCTTCAATACTAAGTAATCTTGTAGCTATCGGAGCAAATCTATCCTCTTCAAATAATTCTTTTTCTTTTAAATAGTCATATAAAAGCATTTCATATGTTATTGATACATTTTCTGTTAGGATAATTCCATCTACTGAACATCCTCTATAACATGTCACATAATGCATAAATTCATGAACTATTGAAAACATATCTTCAATATTATGTTCCATTGGTATATTTATTGTTATTTTTCCTTTTGATATTTGAAAATAAGGTTCTTTTCCAAATTCTTTAACAGATTCTTTATCATCCAAATCATATATATTAATAACACCATTTCTTATTAATCCTTCTAGTAATCTTGGATATCTTGAATTTATACTTCCTAAAAAGCTTTTTACTATATCTAAAGTATCTTTATAAGAAATGTAATTTACCTTTTTTCTTCTATCTTCTGTTTCTTTATGGTTTTTATTTGTTTCTTTTATTATTGTTTCAGATATACTTTCAAAATAATCTTGTTCTTTCATTAATAATTTTATTATTTCTGAATCTCTATGAAACATTAAAATATTTGCAAGTGTATCTATTTCTACTTTTTCCATTTTATTTACTTTCTAGAATATCTCTTGCAGCTACTAAACCTGTTGCAGCAGCGGTAACTATATTGCCTGCTTTGCCTGCTCCATCTCCTACAAAATATATATCGTAATCGTCTAATTTAAATTTATTATTTGTATCTATTTCATTACTAAAGAATTTAATTTCAGGTCCATAAAGTAATGTTTCATCATTATTAACACCTGGTATTATTTTATCTAATTTTTCTAATCCTTCTAAAATATTAGTTATTATTCTATGAGGTAATATTAATGCAAGATCTCCAGCAACACAATCTTTAAGTGTTGGTTCAATAAAACCTTTATTTATTCTTTTCCATTCACTTCTTCTACCTTTTTTTAGGTCTCTTAAAGATTGTATTATAGGTTTTCCATCTCCTAAAACATTTGCTATTCTCGCTATACTTTCACCATATAGTCTTGTATTTGTTACTGGTTCTGTTAAACCAACTTTGCTTATAAATGCAAAATTAGAATTATTAGATTTTATATCTTTTAATGAATGTCCATTAGCACAAATAAATCCATAATAATTTTCTTTAGCTACAAAACCACCTGGATTTGTACAAAATGTTCTTATTTCATCACTATATGTATCTGTTTTAATAAATATAGTTGGATCATATATTACATTTGTTATATCTTCTAATATTTCTTTTCTTACTTCAACTCTTACACCAATCTCAATACTTTGACTAGTATACGGAATATTATATTTATCTGCTAGTTCTTGTACCCATTTAGCACCAGTTCTTCCAGGAGCTATAATTACTTTTGAAGCTGTTATTTCTTCTTTGTTTTCAAATATTATTATATGTTCACTTTTACTTTTACTTTTAATATCTACAACATTAGCATTTTCATATAAATCTACACCTTTGTTTTCTAAATAGTCTGTAAAATCTTTTATATATGTTGGAAGTTTATCACTACCTAAATGTTTTTGTTTTATTAAAAGTAGTCTTGCTCCTGTTTTAGCAACTTCTTTTTTTATTTGTTCTGCTTCGGTCAAATTAGACGGATATATTTCACTATCCATTTTAAATTTATTAAAAATCTTTTCTGTATCATCAATTAGACTATAAGCTTCACTTTCACTCATGTATTTAAATAAATCACTTTTACCAAGTTTTGGAATAAAATTCAATTTTCCGTCAGAAAATGTTCCTGCTCCGCCATATCCCGATAAAATTTGACAAGTTTTACAATTAATGCATTTTCCACCATTAATTTTCATCGGACACATTCTTGTTTCGGCTCTATGTCCTTTATCAATTAGAGCTATTTTTAGTTTACTGTTTTTTTCTATTAATTCATAAGCGGAAAATAGTCCAGATGGACCAGCACCAACTATTGCTACATCATATTTTTTCATAATAACTCCTTTAGTTTTTTTCTTTTTCTAATTCTCTATAAGCTACTTTACCAACTAATGTTTTAGGAAGTGAATCTCTAAACTCATATACTGCTGGTAATGAATATTTTGCCAAGTTTTTTTCACAGTGTTGTCTTATACTTTTTTCTACTTCTTTGCTAGGTTTAACTCCATCTTTAAGTACTATATATGCTTTTGCTACTTGTACTTTTTTAGGATGTGGAATTCCTATAACTGTACTTGTAAATACATCTGGATGACTATTTATTATTGTTTCAATATAACTTGGATATAAATTGTATCCATTTGAAATAATAATTCTTTTTACTCTTTGCTTGAAATATATAAATCCATCTTCATCCATTGATCCAACATCACCTGTATGTAACCAAGTTCTGCCATCGCTATGAAGTTGCAATGTTTGAATAGTTTCTTCTAAATTATTTAAGTATCCCATCATTACTGTTGGTCCACTTATACATATTTCACCATCTTCTCCGTAAGGTACTTCATCATGTGTACCTACTCTTACTATTTTTGTATATGTATCATTAAATGGAATACCTATTGAATTTTCTCTATATTCACCTGTTGGTGTTGCACATATTGCGGCTGATGCTTCTGTAAGACCATATCCTACTCTTATTTCAGCTGTGCTTCCGTGATCTTTAAAGTATTTATCTACTTTTTCTTTTAGATCTTTTGACATAAAGTCTCCACCACTAATCGCACATTTTAATTTTGATAAATCATTTTTACCCATGCTTGTTTTAGTAAGTGATTCAAATAATGATGGTACTCCACATACGATTGATATTTTATGTTTGTGTAATAATTTTCCAAAATCTTTTGGTGCGAAGTTAGGAATTAATACTACTCTCATACCACAGCATAAAGTTGTGTGTATACATACTCCTAAACCAAATCCGTGGAAAATTGGAAGAATTGCTAATATTGATTCTCCTTCCCCTGATTGTTCTATCATTTTGTGACAGCTTAAAGCTAGTGCATTAAAATTCATATTTGTAAGTAATATACCTTTTGGATCACCGCTTGTTCCACCACTATATAGTATAACAGCTGGATCATCTGAACCTTTTAAACAAGCAATTTCACCTTGATAATCATATCCATAGTTTAAAAATTCATTCCAAGTCATTATATCATCAGATAATTCTATCTTTGGAACATTTCCTCTATTTTTAAATTTAAATAAGAATTTTTTAATTGTTTTTAAACTGTCTCCAGC
>CAKOKV010000078.1 GCA_934095805.1 uncultured Bacilli bacterium
GTCTTCCTTTTACTCCGACTAAATCACTTTTCTTACAATATTCACAAGTTGTTTCAGCTATTCCGTTCCAAAGTGTACATCTTATAAAGTCAGTGTCATATTGCCCATCCATATTCTTGAAAGCTCTTGGTACTGCTAATGTTATATAAGTTCTTTTTTTATTATTTTCACCTACTATTACTTCTGGATCATTAGCTATTCTTCCTGTTATTATTACTTGATTTAACATTTTTCCTCCTTTCAATGTTGAAATATAACACATACTAAAATAGCATTCAAATTGATATAATTTAATTTTAGTGATACTTTTCATATTGAAAATTCAGTTTTTCTCTAGTGAAAAATTGTATTATTCTGAATAGTTTTATACTGAAAAATTAATTTTAGACAAAATTAAAAAAATTACAAAAATGTAATTTTCTTAATTTGCAAACTCAAAGATTTCTTTTTTATTTTTTAATACCTTAATTAAGTAATCTATTTCTTCAAATGTATTATAAAAATATAAACTTATTCTAACAGTATCCTCAGTGTTATCACCCATTTTGGCACAATGTTTACCACTTCTTACACATATGCCTTTTGTATTTAAATATAGTCCTAAGTCTCCTGATAGTACCCCATCAATATTAATTATTACTGTACTTCCTTCACAATTTTTATTATATATTTTTATATATGGTATTGTTTCTAGTTCTTTTATTAAATATTTTCTTAAGTATTTTTCATGTTTTTCTATATTATCCATACCTATTTCATTTAAATATTTTATTGATTCACTAAAGCCTATTATTCCACTTAAATTTGGTGTTCCTGCTTCAAATCTATATGGTAGTTCTGCAAGTCTTAATGAGTTACTATCATATAATAAATTCATTCCACCTCCATATTCAAATGGCACCATTTTCTTTAATAAATCATATTTTCCATAAAGCACTCCTACCCCTGTTGGTCCACACATTTTATGAGCAGAGAATGCTAGAAAATCTACATCTAAATCTTGAACATCTGTTTTGATATGAGGAACACTTTGGAACGGAATAGCTGAAACAACTTGTGAATATTGTAAGAAAAGTGATTTAGTCGGAGTAAAAGGAAGACTACAAACATCGCAATATGAAAAAGATGGAGAAACAAAATATACAATGGATGTAATCGCAGAAAAAGTATCATTTTTATCAAGTACCAGAAAAGCAGATGAATAATCTGCTTTTAAAAGGAGAAAAATGAATTATTATAATGAAATAAAAGATAAATTAATAGAAAACGAGATATATGCAAAAGTAAAAGATTATTCAAAAGAAAAACATAGAGTAATAACTTATTTCGAAATAGGAAAACTTTTATACGAAGCAGGAAGTAAATATGGTGATAACATAATTGAAAAATATGCTGAAAAGTTAACTATTGAAATAGGCAAGAAATATAATACAAGAACATTAAGAAGTATGAGACAACTTTATTTTTCTTTTAAAGATGACATTTGGAAACCATTGGTTTCCAAATTATCATGGACAAATCTTTTACTAATAATGCCATTAAAAGACAAAAATAAAATGAATTATTATATTAATCAGTGTTTAATTTATAATTTAAGTAAAAGACAATTACAAGAAAAAATAAAAAACAATGAATATGATAGACTAAATAAAAAAACAAAAGATAAATTAATATTAAACAATAATCTAGATATAGTAGAATATATTCCTAATCCTATAATAATAAAAAATAAAGAAAATGTAGAAATAATAACAGAAAAAGTATTACATAATTTAATAATAGAAAATTTACCGTCATTTATGAAAGAATTGGGCACTGGATATTCTTTTATTGATAATGAATACAAAATAAAAATAGGACAGAGGTATAATTATATAGATTTATTGTTATTTAACTACGAATTTAATTGTTTTGTGGTAATAGACTTAAAAGTAACAGCGTTAACAAAACAGTATATAGGTCAAATACAACTATATATGGATTATATAGATAAAAACATAAGAAAGTCCTATCACGATAAAACTATAGGTATTATAATTTGCAAAAGAAATAATGAATATATCATAGAATATTGTAGTAATAAAAAAATAATATCAAGGGAATATAAAATAATATAAAAATTGACTAAATAAAACAATTATACTAAAATTAGTGTAGGTGATAATATGTATAATGGATATGAGCTTGGCTGTCCAGATTTAGCTGATGAAATAGCTGTTAAAAACTTATTAGAAATAATAGAAAAACCAGAACTTAGAAAAAGAATAGGCATAGATGACGAAGAATTATTATTTATATGCAAAGCAGTTAAAAAACAATTATTAGATAATGCAAATAGAATAATAGAAGATGATAGATTAGAAGAAATAAAATTAAAAAAGAGAATTGATTAATAAATCGAAAAATGATAAAATAAAACTGGAGAATAGATATGAATAAAGCAGTAAGTTTTTTACATAAATATCTAGTAATAATTTCAGTACTTATTGGAGTAAGTATTCTTTTAGGTTTGTCTTATTCAAGCTTTTTTGTATCTTCTGATAATCATAAAGCAGCAGAAATGTATATTGGAGAACTAAAGTATTCAATGACTATTGATAATGAATCAAAAAATACTTTAACAGTACCACCTGGTGAAACAATAATAGATTTAACAGTAAATAGTTTAGATCCAGTAGATACATATTATAAATTATTATATTTAAAAAATTCTAACATTGAAATAAAATATTATGAATCAACAAAAGATACAGATGAAATAGTAACAACATATAGTAAACCAAATGATTCAATAGTAGCAAATAATTCAAACAATATAAAACTTTTAATAATAAATAATAGTGAAACAGATCAAACAATAGAACTGGTTTTAAAAGGTGGATATATTACAAATACATTATCAGATATATCAATTCCAACTAATTATAATGAGATAACTCTAATTGAAACTCCAACTAACAACACTTATTTTTGTATGACAAGTGATACACTTAAACAGGGTTTAAAGTATACAAATGGACAATACACATATAGTTATAAACAAAAGGGAGAATATCCTTCTTCGACAATTGCATGGTCAAATATGCAATCTAATGGATGGGGAGCACAGCTAAGCGATAAAACCAGTACAGATCCAGTAACAAGTAAAGTATGTGCATATATAAATAATAAACCAATAACAGATGCTTCATATATGTATTATAATAGTCAAGCTGCTTCAATAGATTTGAGTGGCATAAATACAAAAAATATAATTGAAATGTTTGAAATGTTTAGCAATACAAAAACAACAGCATTAGATTTAAGTACTTTTAACACATCCAAAGTAACAAATATGTACAGAATGTTTTCGGGTACTACTGCACAAAAATTAGATTTAAGAACATTTGATACAAGCAATGTAACTAACATGTATCAAATGTTTAGAAACTCACAGGCAACAATAATAAATGTTAGTAGTTTTAACACAAGTAATGTCACAAATATGAGTGGTATGTTCAATCATACAGAAGCAACAACTTTAGATGTTAGTAATTTTAATACAAGCAAAGTTACTGATATGAGCAATATGTTTGGATACAGTAAGGCTGATACTATAGACTTAAGTAATTTTGACACTTCGAATGTGGTTAGTATGTTTTGGATGTTTGAACAGTCACAAGCAACAACAATAAATGTTAGTAACTTTAATACAAGTAATGTTACTAATATGGGTGGTATGTTTAGAATTACTAAAGCCACTAATATAGATGTTAGTAACTTCGATACGAGTAAAGTAACTGACATGTCAGAAATGTTTTATAGTACTGTATCTCCAGTTTTAGATGTCAGCAATTTTGATACAAGCAAAGTAACAAAAATGTATAGTATGTTCGAAGATACAAAAGCAACAGAATTAGATATCAGTAATTTTGATACAAGCAAAGTTACTGATATGCAAAAAATGTTTTACAATAATAGCAAATTAAAAACAATATATGTAAGCAATAAATTTAATACTGATAATGTTACTGCATCAAATGAAATGTTTAGAGACTCAAACTATTTAGTAGGAGGTTCGGGAACAAAATATAATAGTTCATATGTTGATAAAACCTATGCTAAAATAGATGGTGGAGCTAGTAATCCTGGATACTTTACTGATATCGAAGATAAAGGTATTCCGTCACCTAATTCATTTAGTACTGATAGTTGGGAAACAATAGCAAGAGCAGCAAAGAAAAATAATATAAGCAAATATAATATTGGAGATACTAAAACTATTAATATGGGAACCTATGGAACACATACAATAAGAATAGCAAACACAACAAGACCTATTGAATGTGATAGAACAGGATTTTCACAGACAGCTTGTGGTTTTGTACTCGAATTCACAGACTTAATTACTACACATGCTATGAATAGTACAGAAACATCAAATGGTGGATGGCCATCAATGAATCTTAGGACATTCTTAAATAATGATATACTAAATAGCTTACCTAGTGATTTACAATCAGTGATAATAAGCACACAAGTAGTTTCAGGACATAATGACACAGAAACAACAAATTACACATCAACAGATAAACTTTATTTATTATCAATTCAAGAATTGTTTGGTGATCAAAGTAGTGGAGAAACAGCTGCAGCTTTAACAAGACAACTTGATTACTATAAATCAGTAAATACTACATCAAGTAATGCATTTCCAGCAGATAAAGATAGATCATCTTGGTGGACACGAACAGTAAGTCTTAGTTATAAAAATACATTTATGATGATAGATCCATTTGGATTAATAGCTTCAGGGTCTCCGACATATCAAGAAGGAATATCCCCTGCCTTTAGAATAGGTTAACACTTGCATTTATATTTAAAATATGCTAGAATACAAACATTGAAAGACGAGTAAAATAAGATTTATTTTATAGAGAGTTAATGTTTGGTGAAAATTAACAATAATATTATTTGAAGCTACTTTCATTTTATGAGTTAATAGCTCACGGATTATCCGTTATCATAATCAAGTTAATTAAAGGATGGTACCGTCTAATATAGACTCCTTATGTATCATTCTTTTTTATTTTATAGGAGGAAAATATGAATATTAAAGATTTGTACATTGATTTTT
>CAKOKV010000079.1 GCA_934095805.1 uncultured Bacilli bacterium
TCCAGAAGGTTTTAATAGTTTAGAAGTAGGTTTCATATTTAAAGGTAATACAAGTAATAAAGATATAACATCATTACTTATATATTTAGCAAATAAAGGGTATTTAAAAATAGAAGAATATCAAAAAGAATATTTAAAATACATGAAAGAATTCAAAGTTACTAAACTAAAAGAATATGATGGTAATAATGAAAATGAAAAAATGTTTATGGAAGGTTTATTTAAAAATAATAAAACAGAAGTAACATCAGAAGAACTATATAATAAATTCTATAAAACAACAGATAAAATATTAAAAAATATAAATAAAAAAGAAAATAAAAGAAAAATATTTGAAAAATCTTCTACAAATAAATCAATATATTTAATATTAATGTCAATAATAACTTTTTGTTTAATGACAATACCTCCGTTCATTTATTATGGAGATATGGAATTAATGGGAATTGCTATTTCGTTTACTGCAATAGGATACCCAATAGTAATAGCAATACTTGTTTCTGATCCAGTGATGTTAAATCCAGATAATTTAAAAGGAAGTTCAAAAGTAATAGATGTAATAATGGGAATTATATTTGGTGCTATTTTTATAGGTTTACCATTTATGTTAACGATATATCCTATAATATCAAATGAAAGTATTTTTATAATAAGTTATGTAGTGGGTGTAATTTCATTGTTTATATCAAATACATGTTTAGTTCATTTGAAAAAGAGAACTAAATATGGAAATGAAATGTTTGGAAAATTAAAAGGATTTAAATCATTCTTAGAAACAGCAGAAAAAGAAAAATTAGAAGCATTAGTTTTAGAAGATCCAACATATTTTTATAATATATTACCTTATACTTATGTACTTGGAGTATCAGATAAATGGATTAAAAAGTTTGAATCTATTTCTATGCAACCTCCAACTTGGTATGTCGGTGATAACTTTAGTATGAATACATTTGGTACTTTTATGAATAGTACAATGAGAACTGCAAGCTCTGCCTTAGGAAGCCCTACTAGTAGTGGAAGTGGCGGAGGCGGATCATCAGGCGGAGGTTCTGGTGGCGGAGGCGGAGGTTCTTGGTAACCTTAATAGAAACATCTCTTATGAGATGTTTTAAATTGTTAAAAATTATCTTCTAAAAAAATAAAAACTGTGATATAATATGTGAGATTTGTGTGGTGAACTATGAACGATTTAAGTATTATAAAAGGACTAGGTCCAAAAACAATTGAAACATTAAAAAATATAAATATAAATAATATAGAAGATTTGGTATATTATTACCCTTATAGACATGAAATAGTTAAACTAAATGATATAAAAGAAGCTGTTGATAAACAACCAGTAGTAATAGAATGTATAGTTGATTCAGTGCCACTGACAAGAAGATTTAGAGCAAATATGACTTCCCTTACTTTTAGAGCTATGTCTAACAAAAAAATGATAGCTGTTATGATATTTAATAGAGCATTTTTAAAAAGTCAAATAAGACCAGGACTTACAGTAACGGTAATAGGTAAATATGATGCTCTTAAAAATACAGTAATCGCATCAGATATAAAATTTGAAAAACTACAAACTGGGTCAATAATACCTGTATATCATTTAACAACTGGACTTACAAGTAAAGCATTAAAAAAATATATAGATGAAGCACTTACTAAATTTGATAATTATATAGATTATGTACCAGATTATTTAAATGAAAAATATAATTTAATATCAAAAAAATCAGCAGTTAATTTAATACATAATCCAAAGAATGAAGAAGAAGTTAAAAAAGCATTAATAAAATTAAAATATGAAGAACTATTTGAATTTATGTTTAAAATCAATTATCTAAAAGAAGTTAATAAAGAAAGTAAAATAGGTTATTTAAGAAATATAGATCCAGAAGATGTAAATGAATTTATAAGAAGTCTTCCATTTGAATTAACAGCAGATCAAGATACAGCAATAGAAGAAATATATAAAGATATGACATCTAGTAAAAGAATGAATAGAATGCTTCAAGGAGATGTTGGTTCAGGAAAAACAATAGTATCAGTAATAGCTGCTTATATTAATCATTTAGCAAAATATCAAACAGCATTAATGGCACCAACAGAAGTATTAGCATATCAACATTATGAATCAATAAAAAATTTATTAGCAAGTACTAATATAAGAGTAGATATTCTTTCTGGAAGTATGAAAAAGAAAGAAAAAGAAGAAGTTGTAGAGAAACTAAAAGAAGGAAAAATAGATTTCATAATCGGTACACATGCTCTTTTAAGTGAAAATGTTGTATTTAAAAACTTGGGATTAGTAATAACAGATGAACAACATAGATTTGGTGTTAATCAAAGAGCAAGTTTAAAAAACAAAGGATTATTACCAGATGTACTTTATATGTCAGCAACACCAATACCAAGAACATTTGCATTAACAGTATATGGAGATATGGATATATCTAATATAAAAACAAAACCAAAAGGTAGAAAAGAAATAAAAACAATAATTAAATCAGAAAAAGAATTAGTACAAGTATATGATATGATGAAAAATGAAATTGATAATCATCATCAAGTATATATAGTTTCTCCATTAATAGAAGATTCAGAAGTAATTGATTTAACAACAGTAAATGAAATAAAAAGAAATATAGAATTATATTTTAATAAAACAGTTAAGTCAGCAATATTACATGGAAAATTATCAAAACAAGATAAAGATAAAATAATGGAAGAATTCAAAAGTGGTAAGATTGATGTTTTAATATCAACAACTGTTATTGAAGTAGGTATTGATGTTAAAAATGCTACAATGATGATAATATATGATGCTGAAAGATTTGGACTTGCAACACTTCATCAACTTAGAGGAAGAGTTGGAAGAAATGAATATGATTGTACTTGTATATTAATCGGAGATGAATCTTGTGAAAGATTAAAAGTATTATGTGAAAGTAATGATGGATTTTATATAACAGAAAAAGATTATGAAATGAGAGGCGAAGGTGACTTATTCGGAGTAAAACAAAGTGGAGATATGTCATTTAAAATAGCTAATCTACATGAAGATATGAAAATACTTTTACAAGCAAGAGATGATTCAAAAGAATTTTTTAATCAAAATAAAGAGAATAATTTTGAAAATTATAAAGAATATGCTAAAATTATAAATGAGCTTACGAAGTTAGATTAAATTAAATAAAGGAGTGATAAGAAATGGGAAGAGCACATGAAGTAAGAGCAAAAGCAATGGCAGCAACAGCTGCTAAAAAATCTAAATTATATTCAATTTATGCAAAGGAAATTTACCAAGCAGCAAAAGGAAATCCAGACCCATCAAGTAACGATGTTCTAAGAAGAGTAATTGAAAAAGCTAAAAAAGAACAAGTACCAGCAGATGTTATTAATAGAAATATTGATAAAGTTAAAAAAGGAGTGACAGAAGACTATCAAACTGTTGAATATGAAGCATTCGCACAAGGCGGAAGTTCATTAATTATCAAATGTTTAACAGATAATTCAAATAGAACAATTAGCTTTGTTAAAACAGTATTCAACAAATGCGGAGCTAAAATGGCAGGACAAGGAGCAGTAAGCTTTATGTATGACCACTTAGGAGTAGTTGGAATTAAGGGACACTCAGAAGAAGAAGTTATGGATGCACTTATCAATGCAGATGTTGATGCAAATGACATCGAAGTAGAAGAAGATGGAACAGTTGTTGTTTATACAGAAGTGTCAGATTTAAATAATGCTAAGAAAGCATTAGAAACAGCATTCCCTGGTATAACATTTGAAGTAGATGAAATATCATATTTCTCAAAAGATACTGTTACACTTGAAGGAGAAGATAAAGAAAAATTTGAAAGATTACTTTCAATGTTAGATGAACTTGATGATGTAAGTAATGTTTATCACAATGTAGAATTATAATTATGAAATATCAAATAAAGTACTTTTATTTGATATTTTTTTATGTTATAATTTTGATAGAATTTTATACTATATAAAATTATAGTATTCGGATGGGAAGTGGACACATGTCACTATATAATATTGGAATGTTTATTTTAGCAAAAGCATCATGGATTATGAAACCATTATATACAATATCATTATTCTTAGATGGTGTTATGTATTCAGTTGTTTCTTATGTATATAAAATATTTATGCTAATGTCACAAATTAAATTTAGTAGAATATTTGATATGATGGAGCCACTAATAGATAGAGTTAAAGCAGTAATTATAGTATTAGTATTATATAAACTCGGAAGATCTTTAATAGAATATATGATTAATCCAGCAAAAGCAACTGATAACAAGTCAGGAGGTGCCGCACTTGTTAAAAATTTATTTATAACAGCAGCATTATTAATCTTATATCCATTCTTATTTGGGGTTATGAATGATATAAGTTTATTAATTATTGGTTCAGAAGATGGTGATTATGAATACATTGGACAATTAGTTGATACAGTCGGTGGAAATGATGAAGGTTTACTTGCAAGATTTGTTTGGGGTTCATCAGGAGCCGCGAAGGATGTCGACATGGGGGAATGGTTAGCACATGAAACATTAACACTGTTCTTACATGATCAAGACTCAACTGGAAGCGGAATCACAACAACTTATGTTGATGAACATGCTTTAAAAATTAATGTAAAGGATGGTGCAACATACAATTTTACTGAAGCACATAATATAGTAGATGACATAGGTGTCAATGTAGAATACACTTTACCATTTGTAAGTTCAATTATGGGATTCTATTTAATATATAGTATTGCTAAAGTTGCAATAGAAATCGGTGTCAGAATGTTCAAATTGATAATTCTACAAATATTAGCACCACTTGCTATTGTAACAATAATTGATAAAGGAACTAGTTCAAAAACATTACAAACATTTTTACAAACATATATTTCAGTATTTTTAGAAGCTATAACAAGAATAGCTATTGTATATATTATAACAACATTTGTTGCAGCATTTATTGGAGATATAACTTCATACTTTGGCGATGTTGCATCAATTCAAGAAAGTCT
Source organism: uncultured Bacilli bacterium (assembly GCA_934095805.1). The sequence continues at coordinate 5,036 of CAKOKV010000079.1, forward strand.
TATTACAAGAGGACTTATATGTATAATCGTATTAGTTGCCGGATATAAAGTAATAGGAAT
>CAKOKV010000080.1 GCA_934095805.1 uncultured Bacilli bacterium
CTCCAATTGTTATACAATTTAAAAATAAAGGTGAAAAGGAATTATAATATTAAACACATATTTTAAAAATATGTGTTTTTTATATGTTAAATGTGTTAAAATCATATTATGAAAAAAGATGTAAAAAATAAGAAAAAAACTAGTGTGTGGAAATATGTTAAAAAGTGTGCTCCATATTTTGCTAAAGAAAAGAGAGCTGTTATTATATTAATATCATTTAGTATAATAATAAGTATATTTAATTCATTTGCACCAGCTTTAATAGCTAAAATACTCGATTATTCGACTAGTGGTAGATTAGATGCTGCTATTAGTTATTCTGTGTTTATTTTAGGAATTGCATTATTTATGGATTTTCTTGATAATATTTTCTTTATGAGAGCTTATATTAAGGTACAAGAAACTGTTACAAATAATTTAAAGAAAGATGTAATTTCAGCATATTTTGATATAGATAATAAAGAACTTTTAAAAACTTCTAGTGGAGTATTTTTAACTAGAATAACAGAGGATCCTAATAATATTGTTAATGCTTTTAATGCTGTTAGAGGTAATGTATCTAGAATACTTTCTAATGTATTTGTATTTATATATATTTTTTATATAAATTTTGTACTTGGTGTTGTTACTGTTCTTGGTACTATTACTGTTTATTTAGTTGAAAAATATGCTATGGATAAATGGAATGCATATAAGAAAAGAAGAAATAAGTTAAGAGATAGAAACACATCAATAATTAATGAAGGAATTAGAGGTTCACATGATATTAAATTATTAAATATAGTTGATCATTTTAAATCAAGAATTAGTGGTAATTTAGATGAATTATATGATGACACTATAAAAAGTTATAAAGCTGATAATTGGTATACTTTTTTAAGATCAACAATTGTGAATATATTTACTGTAGTAATAATAATATTGTCAATATATTTTGTTAAGTTTGATATTATTAAAATTTCTTCTTTAATTGCTGTATTTATGTATAAAGATAGATTGTTTACTTCAGTATTATATTTAGCTTGGAGTGAAAGACAATTAAAAGAATTTGCTTTATCTGCTGAAAGAGTATTTGAAGTTATAGATCATACTGAATATAAGAAAGAAAAGTATGGTAATAAGAGAGTTAATAATTTAACTGGTAAGATTGAATTTAAAAATGTTAGTTTTAAATATAATAAGGATTTAGTTTTAAAAGGTGTTAATTTTAGTATTGAACCAAAAGATACTGTTGCTATAGTTGGTAAAAGTGGTAGTGGTAAGAGTACAATTATTAATTTACTTAGTAAGATATATGAAGTTAGTAATGGTGAAATTTTATTAGATGGTTATAACATAAATGATTTAGATAAATATTCAATTAGAAAAAACATTTCTGTTATAAGTCAAAAACCTTATTTATTTAATATGACGATTAAAGATAATCTTTTGCTTGTTAATCCTGATGCGGCTCAAAAACAAATTGAGAATGTTTGTAAAATATGTGAACTTCATGATTATATAATGTCACTTCCTAAAAAGTATAATACTCTTGTTGGTGAAGGTGGAGTTACTTTAAGTGGTGGAGAATGTCAAAGAGTAGCAATTGCAAGAGCATTACTTATGAGAACAAATATCATTTTATTTGATGAAGCCACTAGTGCACTTGATAATGAAACACAAGAAAATATACAAAATGCAATTAATAATATAAGTAGTGAATATACAATGCTTATAGTGGCTCATAGACTTTCTACAATAAAAAATTGTAATAAAATCATTGTAATTGATGATGGTAGAGTTGCTGGTATGGGTACACACTTAGAACTATTAAAAACTAATCCAATATATAAATCTTTATATGAAAAGGAGCTTCAAAATAATGACGAGAATTGATATAGAACTTGTAAATAGAGGCTTATTTGAAACAAGAAATAGAGCTCAAAATGAGATTAAAAATGGTATTGTTTATTGTAATAATGTTTGTATTACTAAACCAGCTTTTGATGTAACAAATGAAGATATATTAGAAATTAAGGGTGAAAAACTTAAATATGTATCAAGAGGTGGATTAAAACTTGAAAAAGCTATATCTCTATTTAATATTAACTTAAATGATAAAATACTTTTAGATATAGGTTCTTCAACAGGTGGCTTTAGTGATTGTGCTATTCAAAATGGTATTAAAGAAGTTTATGCTATTGATGTAGGTAGTGATCAATTTGATAAAAATTTAAGATTAAATAATAAGATATATTTATATGAAAATACTGATTTTAGAAATATTGATAATAATATTATAGAAGAATGTAATATAGCTTCAATAGATGTTTCATTTATATCTGTTACTAAACTTATGAATAAATTATCTGAACTTAATAATTTGAAAGAAATTGTTTGTTTAATTAAACCACAATTCGAATGTGGTAAAGAAATATCTGATAAATATAGAGGTGTTCCACTTAATAAAGAAGTACATAAGAATGTTATTATTAATATAATTGATTCTTTTAAGGAAAATGGATATTTTATAAATGGTCTTACTTATTCTCCAATTAAAGGTGGAAATGGTAATATAGAATATTTAGCTTATTTTAGAAGAGATACTTTTAAAGAAATAAATATTGATAGTGTAATAAATGATGCATTTAAGTTATAGGTGAATATATGAAAAGGTTTATTAAAAATAATATAGCGGTTATTATAGGATTTATAATTTTGTTTATATTTTCTTTAATTCTTTGTATAAGAAATGTTGTATCAGAAAATATAAAGGAAGATGATTCAAAGAGAGAACTTATATTTTGTGCTTATATATTAAAGTATGAAACAGATAATGAAATGTATGATATATGTAGTGAAAATATAAAAAACACACCATATAAAAGAACAACTCTTAAAACTTTTAATGATATTATAAATAATAATACAGTTTTTTATAATAGTTATAATCTTAGTACTATATATTATTTTTTTATTCCATTTGTTGTTATGGCAAGTTCACTTTATAATATAAGTAAAAGATTTAAGAATCTGGAAATAAAAAATGCATTAACAAGAGAAAGTTATAATAGTTATATCAAAAAAACAATGCTAAATTCTTATAAAAGTATTATTATATGGCCTCTTATAACTATATTCTTGTTTGCTTTCTCTTATATTATAAGTGGCGGTTCATTTGAAATTATAGATAGTAGTGCTATTTTTACAGAACAGATATTAAATAATCCAGTTTTGTTTATGATATCTTATTTATTAAATACTATATTTATAAGTGTATTTTGTGTAAGTATTTGTATGTTAATTGTATCTGATACTAGAAATTATTTAGTTAGTGTTATTGAAAGTGTAATGATATATTTTGGTCTTAATTTTGTTAATACATTTTTCTTTATACCATTTGTATTTAAAAGAATAACAAGTAATCCTGAAAGATATTTTGATTTCTTAGATGTTTATACTTATAACAATAAAGATTTATTACCTTTTAATATATTGTGCTTTGTATTAGCTTTAATTGGAGTAGTACTTGTATATTTAAAATATAAAAATAAAGAAAAAATATTTGTTAAACTAGAAAGGAATCAATAATATGGAAATAGTTGTTAAAAATGTTTCTAAGAAGTTTAAAAAGGTGACAATTTTAGAAAATATTAATATGAAATTTGAAAGTGAAAAAATATATGGTATAATTGGTAGAAATGGTAGTGGTAAGAGTGTGTTTTTAAAAATACTTTGTTCATTTTATAAACCCACAACTGGTGAAGTGTTATTTGATAATGTAAATTATAGTTCTAATAATAGTTTTCCTAAAAGTACAAGAGCTTTAATAGAAAAGCCAACCTTCTTTCCAGACTTAACTGGTTTTGAAAATTTAAAATTACTTGCTAGTATACAAAATAAAATAGGTGATGATGAAATAAATAGTACTCTTGAAATGGTAAATTTAAGTGGTGAAAAAGATAAAAAATATAGTGAGTATTCACTTGGTACAAAACAGAAACTTGCAATAGCACAAGTATTAATGGAAAATCCTGATGTAATGATATTTGATGAATTATTTAATGGTATAGAAGATAATACAGTAGATAAAATAAGAAATATATTACTAGAACTAAAAAGTCAAAATAAAATTATTATTGTTACTAGTCATATGAAAGAAGATATTGATATTTTAGCTGATGAAGTGTATAAGTTTAATAATGGAAATGTGGAAAGAATAAAATGAAAAACGATTTTAAATTAATAATATCATTACTTCAAAATACTAGATTTAAAGTAACAATAATTGTGTTAGTTTTACTAGGATTTATGTCTTTTGGTTATATAAGTCCTAAAATGACTTTTATAAGTGGTGTATATAGTGTTATGACTTGGGATTATTTTATTATGATTTTACTATTATTATTTTTATTTAATACTTATAACATATATACTGAGCTTACTAAAAATTATTCATTTTTAATAAGAATGAAAGATTATAAAGAGTTTTTTAATAAAATCGTTAAATTTATATTTATATCTAACTTAATAATATATTTGATAGTTTTAATAGTTATAGTTTTATCTTCTATAATTAATACTGGTATGAATATGATAATAGATAATTATTCATTTTATAATATTAGTAATGCTATCTATTTAATTTTTCATTTAATAAGAAGTTATTTTATATTAAATGTATTAGTTGTATTTTGTGTTAGTATATATAAACTTATAAAAGAAGAAATAGGTATGATTATAACAATACTTATACCTATTAGTTTACCAATGTTATATCCATTATTAATTGAAAAGAAAATAGATTCTATTATTAAAATACCATTATTTTATGGTGAATATTTTATTAGTAATAATTATAATATTTTTGGATTTGAGATTTTTATATCTATTTTATTTATAGTAATATTATTTATTATTTCTAAATTATTTATGAGTATTGTTTCAAAGAAAAATGTTGATTTACAATTTTAGAATAGGTGAGTGTTTCTCATCTTTTTATTTCGTTAAAATTCTTTTGATTTTTCTTGACTTTAATGTATCTATTGTGTTATTA
>CAKOKV010000081.1 GCA_934095805.1 uncultured Bacilli bacterium
GGAAGTGGCTCAACTTGGTAGAGCATTTGGTTTGGGACCAAGGGGTTGCAGGTTCAAATCCTGTCTTCCCGACCATCGAATAATTTAGTCCATATTTTGGACTTTTTTATTTGGCTTGATTTCAAGCTTAGACTTATTTTTAAAAAAATTTATAATATATATATTAAAAAATGATTATTATATTTATTAATATGATTTGAAAAGGTGAAATAACTTATTTATAGAATCACTGTTTAATATAAATTCGACTCCATGATAATAAGGAACAAATTCATAGAACGAATTTTGTTTAGAAGAGATATTAAATTTAATATAAACATCTCCAGACTTCAAAAGATTGATTATATTACTTTCATTTATACAATTGTAAATCTTCATTTCATAGTAATGCACATATATAATTTTCTTAACAACATATTTATTATATTTAACAATAGCTAAAAATTTAAGCTTGGATATAAAGATACTAATAATATCAGAATAATTCCAATAAATTATTTCCTTATCAGAGTTACAACTTTTATTATAATATGACAATATCAACCTGCAATTAATATCGTCGAAAATAAGTTTGAAAATTAGTTTGCCCTTTAGATAAACTACATGTTTAGAGTCAATGGTTAAATAAAAATGCGGATTTGATAAAGATTTTTTATTATCGAGCATTTTATAATAAAACACATTAAAAAAATATGTGATTTTTTGCTGAAAGTCCATATTATTTATTTTGGGCATAAGGCTGAAAAGTGTTAAGTTATAAAAATTTTTTCTAAGTAAAGTTTTAATTTCAATATTTCCATAATCAGGAGTTCTGAGATTATCTGGCTTTTTATTTAGTAGAATTTCAAACATTCGTCCTGGTGCACCACTATCATAGTAATTGCATTTAATATATCCAAGCTCTTTAATTTTTTTAAATTGTTTTTCTAAACTGATTATATTTTGATTAATTTCATATTTCATATAAACCTCCTCTAATAATATAATTAGCGATAAATCTTAAAAACACTTTAAAATAATGTAAAAATATTAAAAAAGTATCAAAAAATATCGATAAGCTACAAAATAAGTGTTAAAATATATACTATGGAAAGTATAATAAAAATAGTAAATGAAAATTCTGACGAAGTAATAAAAGAAAATAATTTTTTAACGATAGGGTTTCAAAATAGGCTAGCAACCAGACTAATGCATATTTTTCAAAAATATAAAATAGTGGTTAATAGTAAAATCATATCAAAAAAAATAGAAGAGAATTTAACAAATAATATGATTGATATAAATTTTGAAATGATTTCCAAGTATAGATACATGCTACGAAAATATGAAGAAATAATACAAGAGCAAATAAATAATAAATGTGATGTAAAAACGATCAAAAATGCCACAAGTTCTTTTATAAATAAGATATCGCAAAAAAACAATGAGATGTTAAATATAAAAGTGGCTAATAATTTAATAGAAGACATGAATTCATCAATTCTAGTATATGATAATCAAAAATTATACACTGAAGTTATCAAAAGAATAAATATAGACACTAATGAAATAATATCTGAAATTAATAAAAATAACTACAATTATGTGATACAGTCTATAAATATGATAATCAAAAACATTATAAATAACATGTGAATAATAAGTACAATAATAGTGTTAGATATTGTTTTTTGCACAATTATAATGTAAAATTATGGCAGGTGATAAAATGAAAAATAATACTTATAAGTTTGTATATGAATTTATGAAAAAGTTTCCTAAAACAATTGCATTTAGAACAAAAAAACATTCTCAAGTAATAAACCTACATTTGAATAAGGGTGAAAAGGTTATATATGCATTTTGCGGTCAAAACAATGTGAGCTCTTTTATGATTATAAATAGTTGTGTAGTAGCATTAACCAATCAAAGATTATTAATAGGTCAAAAAAGACTGCTTTGGGGCTATTTTTTCACTACAATAACACCAGACTTATACAATGACTTAAAAGTCAGAAAAAATTTGATTTGGAGCGATATAGAGATTGATACTGTAAAAGAAAATTTATATATTTCTAATCTAGATCCAAGAGGTGCTATCGAAATTGAAAGTGTAGTTTCAAATTTTATGATGAAAGAAAAACAAAAATATGGTAAAAAAGAAGAATAAAAAAACATTTACTTTAGCAACAATTATTTTAATAATTTTTTTTCTAGCGACTAAAAGTGTACATGCCACAGAACTAAATTTAAATAGTGATAAGTATATTCTGTATAATTTGGATGAAAATACAATTTTGGATAAAAAAGATGAAAACAAAGAAGCATCAGTTGCAAGTTTGACAAAGATAATGACAACAATTGTTGCAATTGAAAATATAAAGGATTTTGATAAAACAGTAATAATAACAAAAGAGATGTTTAAAGATATAGCTTGGGATGTTTCTGTAGCTGGATTTAAAGTTAACGATGAAGTTACATATAATGATTTATTATATGGAGCAATTTTACCAAGTGGTGCTGATGCAGTAAATGCACTAGCTTTATCTGTGTCTGACAGCTATGAAGAATTTGTAAAATTAATGAATAAGAAAGTTAATGAGCTAAAATTAAAACACACTCATTTTTCAAATGTAACAGGACTATATAGTGAAGAGAATTATAGTAGTGCATATGATATGGCTCAAATATTAAAATATGCTCTTAAAAATAAAAAGTTTAAGAAAATTTTCGAAACAAAAAAATATACCTTTACAACGGGAAAAACAGTTAAGAGTACAATAGAACATTATAATTCAAGAATTGGTTCAAAAGACATTTCATATATTACAGGTGGAAAAACAGGATATATAAATGCATCTGGATACTGTCTTGCTACAACTGCAAAAATTGATAATGTTAATTATTTATTAATAACATTAAATGCAGAAAATACAAAAACAGCTCCACATATTGAGGATGCAATAACAACTTATGAATATTACTCTAAAAATTACGGTAACAAAATAATAGTTGATAAAAATGATGAAGTTGTCACATTAAAAGCAAAAAGTTCTAGGGAAAAGCAAATAAATATTAAAGCGAATACTATAATAGAAAAATATTTAAAAAATGATTTTGATAAAAATAAAATTAAATATAATTATGACGGAGTAAAAAAAGTATCTTACTTTACGAAAAAGGGAACTAAATTAGGTACTGTTGAAGTAGTTTACAACGATATTGTCTTAGATAAATTTGATCTAATTTATTCACAAGCTCTTACATTCAGTCTATTTTCATTCATTTGGAATAATTTATTACTGATAATATTTTTATTTTTTGTATTATTTATATTGTTTAGAATAGTACAATTGTCTTATAAAAAAAGAAAAAGAAGGAAAAATAGAAGAAGACAGATGAAATACCATAATTAAATGATATATTTAGATTTAACACAGTAAGTTTAAAATGCTGTGTTTTTATTTATGATAAAAATATTAGAAATAAATTCTTTATTGACAAGATGTTGATAAAATTTTACAATATAAATAGAAGTCAATGTAAACTTCTAGAAAGAGATAATGGAGGAATTTTTATGGATAATGTAATCTTCTCCATTTTGCTTGTTATAGTTGGATTATTTGTTGGTGCATTTATTATGATTATAATAAATAAATTAAAAGTAAGTGCAGCACAAAAAGAAGCTGAAAAAATAATTCAAGATGCTAAAAAAGAAGCAGAAAAAGCTAAAAGAGATGGTGTCTTAGAATTAAAAGAAGAAAGCTATAAATTAAAAAATCAAACTGATGCAGAGATTAAGGAAAAAAAGAAAGAACTTAATGAACTTAATCAAAGAATTGATAACAGAGAAAAAAGTTTAGACAAAAGAGACGAGTTATTGGCTGAAAGAGAAAAAAACTTAGATTTAAAAGATAAAGATTTATTAGCTAAGCAAAAAGAAATTCAAGAAAAAGATGCAAAAATGGAGAGTATAATAAAAGAGCAAATAGCTCTTTTGGAAAAAATATCTGGTTTTTCTAAGGAAAAGGCTAGAGAAATGGTACTTAAAAAAGTAGAAGAAGAAATGAGCAGAGAAATTTCTGTTTATTTAAAAGAAAGAGAAGATGAAGCAAAACTAGAAGCTGACAGAAAAGCCAAAGAAATGATTGTTTCAAGTATGCAAAGATATTCTAGTGATGTAACTAGTGAACAAACTGTTAGTACAGTAGAGCTTCCAAATGACGAAATGAAAGGAAGAATCATTGGTCGTGAAGGAAGAAACATTAGAACTATTGAAGCAGTTACTGGTGTTGATCTTATAATTGATGATACACCAGAGGTAATAGTTTTATCTTCATTTGATCCATTAAGAAGAGAAATTGCAAAAGTAACATTAGAAACTTTAATCAAGGATGGAAGAATTCATCCGGCAAGAATTGAAGAACTTTATGATAAGGTTTGTGAAGATTACAAAAAGATCATAAGAGAAAAAGGTGAGGAAGCATTATTTGAACTTGGTATTTCTAGGGTTGATCCAGAAATAGTTGAGTTGATTGGAAAACTTGCTTTTAGAACAAGTTATGGACAAGATGCACTTGCACATAGTAAGGAAGTTGCACATCTAGCTGGTTTAATGGCTAGTGAACTTGGAGAAAATGTTTCACTTGCAAAAAGAGCCGGATTACTTCATGATATTGGTAAAGCAATAGATTTTGAGGTTGAAGGAAGCCATGTAGAAATTGGAGCTGATATAGCTAAGAAACATGGCGAAGATAAAGTTGTTATTAATGCAATTGAATCTCATCATGGAGATAAAAAAGCTGAATATATTATTTCTGAACTTGTTGCAATAGCAGATGCATTAAGTGCAGCAAGACCAGGAGCAAGAAATGACTCATTAGAAAATTATGTAAAGAGACTTGAAGAACTTGAAAATATAGGTAATAGCATTGAAGGAGTAGAAAAAACATTTGCAATGCAAGCAGGAAGGGACCTTCGTGTAATGGTAAAACCT
>CAKOKV010000082.1 GCA_934095805.1 uncultured Bacilli bacterium
TATATATTTTATATCGAGGTAAATAGAATATGACACAAGTTAAGACTAAAAAAGAAATTGTTAAAATGTTACTTAAAAATAGAGCATCAGAAGATAGAGATGAATCAGAATTAATGGAAATGCTGTTTGATGAAGAAATAGCTGTTGATGTTGATAAATATGTTGAAGAAAATGCTACTTGGAAAGATAGATTAGCTGATAAAATAACTAAGAGAGCTGGTAGTTGGGGTTTCATAATAGGATTTATTATATTTTTAGCGGTATGGATGATAGTAAATGGTATTATTCTTTGTGAAGGTAAAGCTTTTGATGAATATCCGTTTATATTACTTAACTTATTTTTATCTTGTGTAGCAGCTTTACAAGCACCAATAATTATGATGAGTCAAAATAGAGCGGCTGAAAAGGATTCGTTAAGAGGTAAAAATGATTATAAAACTGATTTAAAAAGTGAACTTATTTTAGAAGAATTACATGATCAAATGAGTAGGATTATTTCTAATCAGAATAAAATATTAAAAATTCTTAATGATGAGGATAAAAAGTAGGTGAATTATGGGAAAGAATAAAAAGAAGAGAAATATATATTGGTATTTTATATCTATGATTTTTGTATTTATATTTGTAGATATTTTATGTCAATCAATACCAAGTTTAATTGCTTATGGTATTAATTATAGTAAATATGGAAGTGAATTATTATTTGAAATATTATTTGCTTTTGTTATATTGATTGTTATGCTTTTATTTAAAAATTCTTATGTTTTTACTGAGAAGAAAATGAAGTTTAAAGACTCTGTTTTACTTGGAATTCCAATGCTTGTTATTATTGGAATTAGTCTTTATGGAAATATAATGTCTTTAAGTGAATTTAATATATTTAATTTTATTAATTTATTATTATATTGTACTTTTATAGGTATTGCTGAAGAATTTTTATGTAGAGGTTGGCTTCAAAATGAATTTATTGAAAGATTTGGAGATACTAAAAAGAATATTATTTTATCAATAATACTTTCAGCAACTATATTTGGGTTTATGCATATAACTAATGTATTTGCTGGTCTAGGTTTATTTGAAACATTAATGCAAGTATTACAAGCAACATCTATTGGTGTACTTTTTGGTTCAATATATTATAGAAGTAAAAATATATGGTCTGTTGTATTCTTACATGGATTATATGATTTTTCACTTATGATAGGAGATATAAATTTAGTTAAAGACTGTACTGTTGGCACATTAACAACAGGTATTACAGTTTATACTATATTTGTATCTATGCTTATTACTTTATATTATATATTTAGTGCTTTATTAGTGCTTAGAACAACTGATTTAAAAGAAAAAAATAAAGAGATAAAGGATAATAAATTTGTTGTTATTGGTTTAATTACTACATTTATATTAATGATGCTTCCTTTTAATTTATTTGTAGAAGGATATGATGAATATCAAAAGTGTTATGATTATGAAACTAAATTAGTTAAGAGTTATGATTATGAAATACATTATCCAAATTATAATAGTTATGTTATTAAAAATGAAAGAACTTATGAGGGTATTGATGAAACTGAATTATTTGAATTTAGTTTTGTAAGAAATGATGATGTTATAACTGTTACTAATAGAAATACTAAGGATAGTATAAAATTAGAATATAAGTACTTAAAAAATTTTATTGTTATTAAGAATGCTAAAACTTATTTATTAGTTTTATATACTAATGATGGTATATCTTCTAATGTATATTATAGTAATTTTATTAGTGATAATAATATGTCTAATGATAAGGGTTATTTAAATGAAATTAAAGACTCATTTAATGATTATTATGAATTACCATCTATTGCTAGTGCTGGATATATAACTTTTAAGAATGATGATTATAAATATCCATATTTTTTAGGAAGTACTCCTAATGGATTTATGTTAGATATGAATAACAAATTATATATTTTAGAGAGTGATAGTAATTAATCACTCTCTTTATAATTGGAGGGTTTATGGAAAAAATAAATTATAGTGCTTATGATTTAGTATGTAGTTTAGTGCTTGAAGATAAAGATATTGATGAGATATCAAAAGAATTAAATCTAGAAAAAAGCTTTGTTATTACTTTACTTAAAAAGGCTAGAAATGATTATATTTTATCTTGTGATCTTAAATTATACATGGTTGTTGGTAAAATTGATAAGCTTTTAAAGAGAAAAAAGAAAAGAAGGATTATTAATAATTTTGGTGGAAGAAAAGATATTATATTTAATTTAATATGTGATGGTAAGAGTTGTATAGAAATATGTAATTTACTTGGTATTAGTGTTGAAGCTTATATTAATTTTTTAAAGTTTATGTATTATGAATTATATTTATATGGTCTTGATAGTGAAAGAATATATTTATCTGTTGTTAGAAGAGCTTTAATTGAGGGTTATAAGGTATTAAAAAGTAATGTTTTAACTGAGAAGAGAAAAGGTGAAGTTGATATTAAAACTTCTATTATGAGGCTTAGAGGTCTTAATGATGAGATTGTATTTACTGATTCTCCTGTATCTGCAGTTTCTTCTATTGATTGTGGTAATACATTTAAATTTATAGTTATATCTGATTTACATATAGGTAGTAGATATGAAAATATGGGTTATGTATGTGATGTATATAATGATGCGGTTAAGAATGGTATAAGTGATATATTTGTATCTGGAGATTTTGTTGAAGGTTGTCATGCTAATTATAGTAGATGTTTTCCAAAGTATTCTTCAACTGTATCACAAGTGGAGCATGTTTTAAATGATTATCCTTTTGATAAAAATATTAGTAATCATATATTACTTGGTAATCATGAAGCTTTTCCAATAATTGTTGAAGGGTATGATATGTTTGATGATATGCAAAGTAGGGAAGACTTTGATGTTATTGGATATAGAAGTGGATATTATAAAATAAAAGATGAGTATATATCTTTAAAACATGAGATATCTAGAGTTATTAATGAAGTTATTGATAATGTTGTATTATTTAATTTTATAGGTCATAGTCATTTATATAAATGTACTTATGATGGTAAATATGTTACTTTTAGAGTTCCAACTTGTTCTGATTTGGTTGGTCATGATGATGAAACTATTGTTAATAAAGGATATTTAGTATGTGAAGTTCATTTTAATAGTATAGGTAAAGCAGATGAATTAAGTGTTGTTTATAAAGATTTTGAAAATGAAAATGTAGAAATTAGTTTTGAGAGAAAACTTACAAAATAAAAAAGACTTCAAAGTCTTTTTTAAATGCTTAAAATCATTGGTATGATAATAGGTCTTCTTCCAGTTAGTTCTATTACATATGAATTGATTTCTAATATTATTCTATTTTTTAAATCTGTTAGATTGAAATTATCTTTTTCTAGTTCGTTAAGTGTTATTATAGTTGTTTTATCTTGTATCTTTTTAATTAAATCTTGATTATCATTTACTACTACAAAACCTCTTGTTGTAATATTTGGATCTATTAGCATTTTTTTATTTTGTAAGTCTAGATTTAATATAACTATTAAAACTCCGTCAGTAGACATTATTTTTCTATCTTTTATGATTGATACTCCAACATCACCAATTCTGCTTCCATCAACATATATATCATTAATAGGAATACTTCCTTTTCTATATACTTCATTATCTTTCATAGCAAGTATATCACCATTTTTGCAGATAAATGTATTTTCTCTTGGAATATCACATTCAACACCTAAATCAGTGTGTGAAGCAAGCATTCTATATTCACCGTGCATTGGCATAAAGTATTTTGGTCTAATAAGTCTTAATAATAATTTTAGTTCTTCTTGTTTAGCATGTCCACTTGTATGAACATCATATTCACTAGTATTAGTATATACTTTAGCTCCTTTTAAATACAATTTATTAATTATTCTATTGATTGACATTGCATTTCCTGGAATAGGTGAACTTGAGAATATAACTGTATCATCTTTCATAAGTGTTATATTTCTATCATTTCCGTTTGCAATTCTTGATAAAGCAGCAAGTGGTTCTCCTTGACTACCAGTACAAAGAAGGCAAACTTTTGATGGATCCATTTTATTTGCTTCATCACTACTTATAAATATATCTCTATCTTTAATATATCCACATTCTTTAGCTATTTCTATACTTGTATTCATACTTCTTCCGAACACTACTATTTTTCTATTATTTTCTTTACAAGTTTCAACTATATGAGTAAGTCTATATATATTACTTGCAAATGTTGCTAATATTATTCTTGATGTAGTATTCTCTGCAAATATTTCTCCAAGTGCTTCATCAACAACTGATTCACTAGCTGAAAATCCTGGTACTAATGCATTTGTTGAATCACTTAGAAGTAGTGTAACTCCTTCGTTTCCAATAGCTGCCATTTTGCCCATATTAGCTACTGGTCCAATAGGTGTTAAATCAAATTTAAAATCTCCTGTTTCAACAATTGTTCCATTAGGTGTTTTAATAGCCATACCAAATGAATCTGGTATTGAGTGAGTAGTAGTGAAGAATTCTATATTAAAATATTTTGTTTTGATATGTAAATCTTCATTTACTGGTATCATTTTAGGCATTTTAACATTTCTTTCTTCTAATTTATTTCTTATTAATTTACCAGCTATATTTGGTGTATATATTACAGGTATTTCAATATTTTGTAGTAAGAAAGGTATACCACCAATATGATCTTCATGACCATGTGTGATAATAAGTCCTTTTATTTTATCTTGCATTGTTTTTAGAACATTATAATCTGCTAAAACATAATCTATTCCCATTAAATCATCTTCTGGAAACATTACTCCACAGTCTATTATAAATAATTCTTCTTCATGCATTACTACATACATATTTTTACCAACTTCGCCAAGACCACCTAAGGCACATATTAAAGTTTCTTTATTTTTACTATTCATTATTAATCATCCCTTCAAAAAAAG
>CAKOKV010000083.1 GCA_934095805.1 uncultured Bacilli bacterium
GGTATGTGTTTCTTTGCTGCAACATTTGGAGTAGGTATATATACAGATATAGATTTAATTGGTTCAATATGTACATTAATTTCAAGAGGTGCAATTATTAGTATGTTAGTAGTTATATTAATATTACCATCATTACTTATGATATTTGATAAATTAATTATGAAAACGACTTATAAAGGAAAGAAGGAATTAAAAATGAAAAAGAAAGTTTTAGCAGGATTACTTATAACATCAATGTTACCATTAACAGTATTTGGTGCTACTAAAGATGAAACAGTTTATTCAAGATTATCAAGTGATGGATCTGTCTCAAAAACAATAGTAAGTAATCACCTATCAAATTTAAATAAAGGTAATTATAATGATAAAACAAATTTAAAAAATATAATTAATGTTAATGGAGATGAAAAATATAATTTAACAAATAATAATTTAGTATGGAATACTGATGGAAAAGATATTTTTTACAAAGGAACAAGTGAAAAAGCTTTACCAATAGAAACAACAATAAAATATTATTTAAATGGTAAAGAAATATCTAATAAAGAATTAAATGGTAAAAGTGGTAATATTAAAATAGTTATCAAATATAAAAATAATTCTTCAAGTAAAGAATATATAAATGGTAAAAAAACAACATTATATACACCTTTCTTGGTAACATCATTTATGACACTTGATAAAGAAAATATAAGTGATTTAAAAGTTGAAAATGCTAAAATTATTGATAATGGTATTAATTATATGATAGCTGGTTATAGTGTTCCAGGGCTTTATGAAAGTTTAAAAATAGATGAATTAAAAGGTATGGATACAATAACTATTGAATATAAAACAACATCTTATAAATTTGCATCAGTTTATATGGCTGCTTCATCTAATTTATTTGATGAAGATAATAATTCGCTTAGTGAGTTAAATAAAATTTATAGTAGTGTTAATAAGTTGAGTGATTCAACAAATAAATTAGTAAACGGAAGTAAAGATTTAAAAGATAATCTTGCTAAATATAGTGAAAAATACAATGAATTTAATAATGGACTTAAAACATTGAATAGTAAAACTGAATATATGATGGAAAGTTATTCAAAAATTAATGCAGGAGTTCAAAACTTAAATAAGAATGTAGAAGATTTAAGTAAATATACTTCATCTATAAAAAATTTAGCAGTAGGAATTAATACATTAAGTGATAAGACAGCAGCAATTGCTAACTCAAGTGAAAAGTTAACTTCATCAATCAATGATAGTATTACAGCTATTACAAAACATATTGAAGTATTAACAAAAATAAAAGAAACAACAACAGATGAAGAAACTAAAAAGATGTTAGAAGAAGAAATAATATCATTACAAAAAAGTATAGATGTTAAGACTTTAAGTACAGCTTCTAATACAATATCATCATTAAATAAAGGAATTAGTGGTGTAAATAAAAATATGAGTGCATTAGCAGTAGCAAGTGAACCATTAAGTAAAGAAATAGATAAGTTATCTCCATCAGTAAATTATTTAGCAACAAGTAGTGAAAAGTTTAATGAAGGAGTTTCAGAATTAAATACTAGTGTTAAATATATAAATACAGTATCAAATGAATTTAATACATCAAGTAAATTATTACTAGAAGGAGCAACTTCACTTAATGATGGATTAAATAAATTTAATAAAGAAGGTATTTCAAAAATAACAAATATTGTTAATGGAAAATTAAAAACTACATCTAAAAAAGTAGAAAAATTAATAGATTTAGGTAATTCATATAACTCATTTGGTTCTAAAAATAATAATACAGAAGGAACTACAAAATTCATTATGATCGTATCTGAATAAATTAAAAACACCTTATGGTGTTTTTATATTGTATTAATGTATCATAAATGTTACATTTGATTTTGATAAAAATAAGAAATGTGGTATAATCTAGGCAAATAAGAGGGGACATTAATAAAATGACAAATTATGATTTAAATAAAAATGAAAAAAGAAGTGGGTATCCAACAATTGATAAACCTTGGTATGTAAACTATAATAAAAATGAATTAGAAAAAGAAATTCAAAAAAAGACTGTATTTCAAGAAGTATATGATAATAATATAAAATTTCAAAAAGATTTAGCATTAGAGTTTTTTGGAAGTAAAATAAATTATTCAACTTTTTTTAAAAATATTGAGATGACTGCTAAAGCATTTAAAGAATATGGTATAAAAAAGGGAGATTTTGTAACAATATGTGCAGCAGGAATACCTGAAACTGTATATTCATTTTATGCATTATCAAAGATAGGTGCTGTAGCCAATATGATAGCACCACACTTTGAAAAAAAAGATTTAATTGCAAGAATAAGCGATTGTGAAAGTGATACATTAATAATAATGGATGAGTTTTATCCAGAATTAAAAGAAGCAATAAAGGGTTCTAGAATAAAAAATATAATTATTTTACCAAAATTAAATTCATCAATGTTAAGATTTATCACAAAAACTTATAAAATAGATAGTTTCAGTAATGAGTTATATTGGAATCAATTTATTAAAGATGGAAGAAAGCAAAAAGAAACTGAAACAATTTCATATGAAAAAGATTTACCTCTTACTATGGTGTATTCTAGTGGAACAACTGGTGCATCAAAAGGAATTCTGTTATCAAATGATAGTTTTCAAAATTCAATTCAATCATATCCAGCATCAGGAGTTGACATTTCAAGAGGACAAAAATTTTATCAAATAATACCACCTTGGTATTCAACAGGTTTAAGTACATCTATACATTTACCTTTATCTTATGGTACATCAGTATTTATGGATCCAAGATTTGAAAGAGATATTTTTGTAAAAAATATTATTAAAGCAAAACCAAATTACTGTGTTGCACCTACTAGTATGTATGAAGGATTTTTAGATGAAAAACTAGTAGGAAATAAAAACTTATCATTTTTTAATTATCCGTTTGAAGGCGGGGAACCATTAAGTAACGAAGTAGCAAGCAAAATAGAAAAAGTATTTAAAGAACATGGAAGTAATGCTCAGTTAAGAGTTGCATATGGTCAATGTGAGTGTGGAGCAGCAATAACTACTCAAACTCAAAAAGCTGAAAATACAAGAGGTTCAGTAGGAATTCCATTACCAGGAGTTACAATTGGAATTTTTGATGAACAATTTAACGAATTAAAATATTATGAAAGAGGACAAATTTTAGCAAATACACCTTGTAGTATGTTAGGTTATTATAAAAATGAAGAAGCAACAAAAGAATATTTCCATATAGATAAAAATGGTATAAAATGGAATTGTACAGGAGACATTGGATATATTGACGAAAAAGGAAATTTATTTGTTCAAGGAAGAGCAACTGATTATTCAATAATTGATAACGAAAAAATATATAATTTTGATATAGAAAATATTTTAATGGAATTAGATGAAATAAAAATGTGCGATGTACTAGAATTTGACAATAATGGAACTAAAGAATTAGCAGCACATATAATTTTTACTGATAAAGTACAAAAGGAAATAGAAGAAAACCCAGAATATTTAGAAGAAAAATTATTTGAAATTAAACAATATATTTATGAAAGAACAAATAATGAAAAAATGGTTCCTCATAGATTTAAAATTAGAAAATCATTTCCATATGCTAAATCAGGTAAAAGAGATGTTTCAAAAATAAAAGAAGAAAAAGATGGATTTATATTAATAGAAAAAGGAATAGATAAAAATATGCAACTAAAGTTATCTTAAATTAGATAACTTTTTTTTGTGAAAATATGAAACTATTGTGGTAAAATTATAGTAAGGAGTGAAGAATATGGCAATATCAAATTTAACTTGGTTAATTATTTTTAGTTTTATATATATTATTGTTTTATCATTTTTATATTTTTCAAAAGAAAGAATAAATAATGGAGAAAATAAGATTTATAAGTATCTTCTTATTACAAATTTAATTGGATTGGTATTACAATTCTTATGTGATTTTGTATCATATAAATATGATGTTGTTCCACATATAATAAGTGATTTTATTTTAAGAATGTACCTTGTATATTTTATAATATTTATATCTTTATTAATTATTTATTTAATAGAAATATCTTTTAAATATAAGAAGATTGCTACTACTATTACATTAATAATGGATTTGATAATGAGTATCTTGATTTTTATACTTCCTTATAGTTTATATAGAGATGCCAGTCAAAAAATTTATTATACATATGGAACAGCAGTTCAAATTGTTTATTGTCTATCTACTACATTAAGTGTAATTATTTTTATAATTTTAATTTTAAAGAGAAAAAATGATAAATTAAATAAAAAAGTTATTCCTATTTGGATATATTTAATTTTAGGTATGATAACTATGTTTATTCAGATGAAACATCCTGAATTAGTAATAACAACAGCTATGGAAAGTTTAATATGTTGTCTTATGTATTTCACAATTGAAAACCCAGATTTAAAAACAATAGATGCATTAAATTCTGCAAAAGATCAAGCAGAAAAAGCTAATAGAGCTAAAAGTGATTTCTTAAGTAGTATGTCTCATGAAATAAGAACACCACTTAATGCTATAGTAGGTCTTTCAGAGGATATGCAAAGTAGAGATAATTGTCCTGATGATATGAAACAAGATCTTGATGATGTTGTTTCAGCATCAAAAACATTACTTGAAATAGTTGGTAATATAATAGATATAAATAAAATTGAAAGTGAAAAAATGGAAATAGTAGAAGTTCCATATAATTTTAAAGAAGAAATAGAATCATTAACTAGAATATGTTGTACTAGAATAGGAGAAAAACCAATTGAATTTCATCTTAATATGGCAGAAGATATTCCATATGAATTGGTTGGCGATAAAACACATATGAAACAAATTGTTAATAATTTGTTGACTAATGCAATTAAGTATACAGAAAAAGGAAATATTAATTTAAATATTAGATGTATTAACAAAGAAGATAAT
>CAKOKV010000084.1 GCA_934095805.1 uncultured Bacilli bacterium
AGCTTGTCTTAAAAGAATATGATATTCTTCAGAAACACTAAATATTAATGCACTAGCATCTTTTTGATTTGAACCTTTTTTAAATATATGACTACCATCTTTATCTTTAACAGCAAGTATTGTAATACCTTCTATTAACTTACCTAAAACAAGTTGACCACTATCATCTTTAGTTTGATAATATAAATCAATCTTATCATTAGGGAATATTGAGTTACCATAAGTAGTCATAGTACTAACTGGAAGTGAGAATACTGTATCACCAGTTGGAATACTTGACCAAGCTGAATCTGGCATTCTCTTCCACTCTATAATAGCTGATGCATAAAATGCACTACCAGCTGGAATATATGTATTATAATTAACATACTTTCCAATTATACTTTTCTTATCTCTAATAACATTACTATTAAGCATAGATGCTGCTACTTCTATTTCCTCAATTAAATCCTCAGTTATTTCAGTTCTAGCAGGAATAGTTTCCTTAGCAACATAAATCTTAACTTTATTAATTTCTTTACTAACCCTATATTCATAAGCAAAATATAGAATTAATAAACACACTATACCCAAAACAATAGTAACTACTGTTTTATTTTCAAAAATCTTTTTTAGTCCCTTCATTATTGATTACCTCCTTGAATAGGATTCATCTCTAAATCTTTTTCAGATACATCAACAGTTCTCTTTTCTATTATTCTCTTAATGTATGCACTACTAATTCTAGTAGGCTTTGGATTTAAAGAATATTCAGCATTTCTTGGTACTGGAATCAAAGTAATATCTTTATAAATTGCCTTTCTTAATAATAAGTGTAATTCTTCAGGAACAGTAAACATTAAATATGCTGGAGATTCAACCTTAGTACTCTTTTCAAATATATTATTACCATCAGAATCAATAACAGCTAAAACTCTAATACTTTCAATAAACTTAGCAACTATTAACTTATCTTGTTCACCATAACCAACATAATATAAATCAATATAATTACCTGTGAATATTGAATTACCATATGTAGTTTCAAGTGAAACTGGCAATGTTATAACTGTATAATCATCAGGGATATCTTCAAATAAACTTGATGGAAGTTCATCCCATGTCTTAATAGTATCTTTATAAAATAAACTACCAAGTGGTATCTCTACATCTTGAGATACATACTTACCAACAATCAAAGAAGAACTTATAATAACATCTCTTGTTATCATTCCACCAGGAACTTTCTTAATACCAATATCTTTATTAACTATTTCAGTTCTTGGCTCTAATCTTCTTACCGCATAAGGTACACTTATTGGTTCAGTAGCTTTTTTAATTCTCAAATTATATGCATAATATAGTATCGCAAGTGATGCTAATAATGCAAAAATAGTAACCGTATTTTTATTTTTTAAAAATCTTTTCAATGCAACTTTAATATTTCCCATTCTTTTTTCCTCCATAGATTTTTACTACTATCTATTCTAATTAATTATAACACATCAAATAAAAATATTTCAATATATTATTCATTATAAATACAATAATCATGAAATTTTTCACATATAAATTTTTTATTAATCGAAAGTCCAAAATTATTATTAAACTTATTTTTATTAGATATTTTATTTCTTAAATCAACAATTCTTTTAGCAGAATCATCAATCATTTTTTCATCTATTTCTCCACTCTTAACAGCTTTTTCTATTAAATCTATAACTCTTTTTGAACCATTTGGCATAATAAACATATTCACACCTGCATTAATAGCTTTAACATATATATCCTTTTCTGAATAATTATTCGAAATAGTTCCCATATTTACCGCATCAATCATAACTACACCATCAAACTTTAATTCATTTCTTAATATATCATTTACAATAATAGATGATAACGAAGCTGGTAAATTATCATTAGTTATTTTAGGATAACTAGAATGCCCTACCATTATTACTTCAACACCCTCATTAATTAATTTAATAAACGGTTGTAAATCTGTATTATAAAGTTCTTCATAAGTTTTATTAACAATAGAGACCTTAGAATCATGAGTATCATCAACAGTATCACCAATACCAGGAAAATGTTTCACAATAGATATAACATCATTATCAATAATACCTTTGTATATTTCACTAGCATTAGAAATAACAATATCTTTATCATCTGATATCATTCTTTTACCCATAGCTGATGTTTTATAATCTCCAATATCAAGTACAGGAGAAAACACAGCATTAGCTCCAATACTTGATACCTCAGTACCGATAATATTACCTATTTTATATGAAACAGATTTATCATTAAGTTTTCCAATTTCATAAGCATTAGGTATAAATGTAGCTTTCTTATCTTTAATATCATATAGTCTTTGAACACTACCGCCTTCTTGATCAACAGCTACAATCATATTCTTACCACCATATTTATATAAATCTGATATAAACTTTCTTGTTCTATCATAACTAATTAAATTAGCTCCTGTTAAAATAAAACCACCTGGTTTATTCTCTTCCAAAGACTTTATTAAATCCTCATCAACCTCATCTATATTGTAATATACCATCAACATTTGACCTATTTTTTCTCTAAGAGACATATTATCAATAGATAACTCTTTTTCTTTATTACAAAGCAAAAAAATAGTAATAAATACTATCAAACACATAATAATTATAATTACTATTTTCTTTTTCATTCTACTATAATGTTAACACAATTTAATGAAATTAAAAAGAGATAACTCATGAGTTATCTCAAATTAATTATTTTAATTTATATGAAGCACCAAACCAGATACCACATTCATTAGTAGTACTGCATTTACCATGCCAATTAGTAAGAGCTGTATTATTAAATAAGCTATCTACATTATATGTACCATTTTGTTCACCAGCCCAAGGATTACATACTTGAATCTTATCAGGAGAACCCGAAATAGCAATATAATGATTTGGAATTCTTAATATAATTGTTTCACCTCTGTTAAGTGCATCAGTTACAGCTTTCTTTCTATCAGCTACACTACTAGCACTATTAAATAGCTGTTTTCCTTCTAATCCTAACTTATCCATCAAACTTGAATCGGTAAGTGTAGAAGTAGCAACTCTACCACAAGTAGTAGAACCTTGTACTCCTTTACATTCTTCTGACTTTTGAGCAGGTATACTACTAGTTGCATGATTTGGACCGTCCCATATTGTATTTTTTACATCATTAGGAGAAATATTTTTTCCAAATGCACTTGCAACCATCGAAATTGAAGTATATCCGCATCCTTGATTATATAAGTTTGCACCATTAGCAAATCCTGTTTTACTAGAATCATAATCATTTCTATTATAACTAGTTTGATATCCACAAGTTAATGGCGGTGCCACTTTTGTTTCCTTAATAGGTTCTTCTTCATCACCATCATCAGATGGAGGTAAAGCACCTGTACCAGCTGTTCCAATTCCAGTACCAGTTTGAGAAGGCATAACATTTGATTTATAATCAATACCATAAACTGTTTCTAAAATACCATGCATATAAGTATCTAATTTAATATCAAAACTACCAGACTTTAATGTTGCCTCTCCACTTACTGTTCTAATTCTAACAGTAGCCTTAGGAGGTTCTTCATAAATATCATAAAAATCTAACTGATAATCTTTATTATTAGTAACATTTTCAGCAAATCTACGAATAAAAACTTCAACAAACTTTTCTTGAGACATTACTACTCTACCACTAGCTCTAAAAGTTCCATAATCTACAGCATCTAACATTGATGCTTCCATTATCTCTCTACCTAAATAGAAATCTTCTTCAGTAGTAGTTGTCATTCTCTGAACTAATAGAAGGATAACTATTACTATAATAGCAAGTACTAAGATTAGATATCCCCATATTGACTCTTTCATATATTAATAGTCATCTCCTTTCACTCCATCAGATTTAATAACTTGAATACCAAAGTTATTACTATTAGTTCTAATTTCATTCATAAACGAAGTAGTACATTCATAGAAACCTCCAGTTGAATCACTTATAGGTACAGCATAACATTGATCGTAAGAGTTATCTATATATCCACCTCTAACATTTTTATTTTTATTGTATTCTTTTATTTTCTTAATAGCATCACTATTTAATATGAAACTATATTGTAAATATTTATCACCGTTGCTATACATATCATCAACTGTTGCTTCAATAGCATCTTTTACATCAGAATTTTCTAACCAGTTATTACCGATAGGTCTTTCAGCTGGAAATAAATTTCCTAATTCAACATTTCTGTAAATAAATCCATATCCTTTTGAATTAGTATTTTCATTGCTCCAATGAGCACAAGCACCCTCTTCACGAATTATTGGTACTCCGTTTTCTATTTCATAACATAAATTGTTACAAGCATCAGATAAATCAACATTACCAGCACCATCAACTTGAAGCTCACAATCATATAAATTAGTTATATTATAAACTTCATATTGGCAAGTAAACTCATAATAATCATGATTTAATATACCAGATTTACTTAGTTTAGAACCAACCTTAGTATATCTATGTTTAATATCATAAGCACCTGTAGAACCACTTTCAGTGTCCATACTTACAGGGAATACATATTTATCTAAGCTAAGTGAATTACCAGAACCAGTTCCTTCACTAACTATTCCAGTATAAGCTTCTGTAGAATATTCTTTTGGTTGCCAGAAATCAGCCTCACTAACAACTGTAAATATAGCAAAGTCATTAATAGGAAGTTCAATTTGTTTACCACTAACAGCATTCTTCTCACATTTAGCATTAGTGTCATAGCCACTACAAGAAACTAAATCATGTTTTCCCAATAAATTTGATGCAGATAAATCAACTTCAGAGTTGAAATCACCATTATAGCAACTAGCATAATATGAATTTCCACCCTTCTTTTCATTTTCATCTTTAACACAATATTTAGTTTGTTGTTCTTG
>CAKOKV010000085.1 GCA_934095805.1 uncultured Bacilli bacterium
AGCAATTAAGAAAGAACCTAAAATAATTGATAAAATAGAAGTTATATGGTTAGGTGGAAATGAACTAGGATATAAAGATAATCTTGAATATAATTTTAAACAGGATATTGAAGCAGTGAAAATAGTATTCAATTCAAAAGTAAAAATGACTATATTACCATGCAAAAATGTTGTATCAGATTTGAGAATAGATATAAATACTTTAAAAAATAATTTGGAAAACAAATCAGAATTGTGCAATTATTTAATTGAAAGATTTTATAATGATGGATATCATGGTGTGCAGGAAACAAGAGTGATTTGGGATATATCAGTAATAGCATATATGATAAATAAAAATTGGTTTGAAACAAAAGAAATAAGTTGTCCTAATATCAGAGAAGATAGTTCTTATGAATTGACTGATAATAGACATATTATTACTTTTGTTACTAAATTAGATAGAGATAAAATATATGAAAATTTATTTAAGAAATTAGGAGAATGATTTATGAAATTAACAAGTGATGAAGCAAGAACTATATTAGAAAATTTTAGAGGAACAACTCAAAGTGATAAATGGATAGACCATTGCATTTGCGTTGGAGATACAGCAGGAAGAATAGCACAAGCATTAAAGGAAAAAGGATATGATGTAGATATAGATAAAACAATAACTCTTGGATATTTACATGATATTGGCAAATACAATGGCGAATCACATGGACATGAGATAAGTGGATATAATTATTTGAAAGATAAAGGGTATGATGAAGAATATTGCAACATATGTATAACACATTCATATTTAAATAATGACATTGTATGTACTGCTGGAGGAGTTCCAAACCCAGATGATAAGCCTCTTATAGCAGAGTTTATAAAAACGCATAAATACACAACAGAAGAAAAATTAATAAATCTATGTGACTTAATGTGTCCACAAGGTGGTAAAGTATTTACGATAGATAAAAGGCTAATTGATATTATGATTAGAAGAGGAGCTTATTCAAATACACAATATCATATTAAGGAAACATATAAATTAAAAGAATATTTTGATAATTTGTTGGGTTATAATTTATATGATTTATTTCCAGAAATAAAGGAAAATTTGTAGGATTCAAATTATAAGATACAAAAATTAAGTAATGAAAAATGAAGATTCAAGAGGTAATAAAAGATGAAAATAGAATTAGTAGGAACAGGAGCAATATATACTAAATATAATGGTGCTTGCACATTAATAAATGAAGATACAATAGTTGATATGCCAAATGGAACATTAAAACAATTACTAAAGAAAAATTATACTCCAGAAAAAATAAAAACAATATTAATAACACATATGCATGGAGATCATACAGCTGATGTACCATTTTTCTTAAAATATGTATATAATTTTAGTAAAATTGATAATGAAATATTAATAATAGGACCAAAGGGGATAGAAGATAAAATAGTTCAATTATTTGAGGCATATAATTTTGAAAATAAAAAAGAAATAGAACAAGCAATGAAAATAAAATATATTGAATTAGAGCAAGAAAATACAGTAATTCAAAATATAAATGGTTATAAAATTCAGTCCATATTAGTTTCACATGGAGAAGAAAGACCAGCTTATGGATATGTTATTAATGATGATATTGGATTAACAGGAGATAGTGGAATTTGTAGTGGAGTTGAAGAAATAGTAAGAAATAGTAAAATTACAATAGCTGATACTTCATTATTTGAAGGAGATAGCTGTCACATGGGAATTGACAATATTAAATATCTTGTAGAAAAATATGAAAAACAAATAATTACTACTCATTTAAGAGATACAACTAGAGAAAAATTAAAGAATGATAAGATTAATAATGTACTAGTAGTAGAAGATGGATATACATTTGAAATATAGAAGTAACTAAATTTAACTAGTATATACTTTATACATAAAAAGATATTAAAACAAATTATATAAATCATAGATAAGATAGTACAATCAATTAATGAATTTATGAGAAAGAAAATAAATTGATGGAATAATTTTAGGAGAAACATATGAAAGAATACTTTTATAAAAAAGAATACAAATATATGTATTTAAGTACTATATCATATAACTTTGCAAATGCTTTAATTGGAACATTTGGAACAGTTATGTTATATAAAAATGGAATACCAATATGGCTCATATTATTAATTTATGGACTAAGATTTGGAATAACAGGATTTACAACACCATTATTTGTAACAATATCTTCAAAATTTGGAATAGCAAAGTGTATTTTAATATCTAATATTTTCAGTATTATCTGTGCATATATGATGTTAGATGGAACAAATTTATATAAAAATATAGTGATATTTATATTTGCAATGGGACTTATGGGACTTTCTAATCCATCAAGCGATTCACTTTCTAGTAGATATGTAGACACAGAACATAGAGGAAGATATAATAGCTTTATAAATATAAGTAAAATATTGGGAACAGCATTAGCAAGTTGCCTAGTTGCATGGGGAGTAATAACGGAAAATAGTATTGTATTATTTTCTATAATTGCTATATTTTTTATATTACAATATATATTTATAAGAAAAATAGATTATAAAGTAGGAAATAAGACAAGTCCTTTTAAATCAACAATGAGATATATTTTAAAAAGTAAGAGTAGATACAAAATTATTTATGCTTTAACAACAAATCAAATAATAGAAAAACAATTTGCACCACTTTATTTGTATATTGTTTTGAAAGATTTTTCACTATTTTCTTCAATAGTTATAATATCATTATTATTACAAATAGTTACTATAACATTAATAGGAAAATATTCAGATAGAAATTTATCAAAAGCAAATAGTTTAGTGTCAGTTATTAAGGCGACAATAAGTGGCGTATATTTATTTGCTAGAAATAAAATAACTATATCATTAAATAGCACATTAAGCAATAACTTTGCAAAAGTATATGAAACATCTATTAAAACTTCAATACAAAATATAATAAAAGATTCAAAAGAAGATAGTGATCTTTTATCAGCAGTAGGTCAAATGAGTTTATGTTTTACAGAAATAGTAATATTTACAATACTTGCAATATTAAGTAACTTCATAGGAGAAAAAATATTTTATATAATATTTATATTATCTATGATTTCAACTATTGGAATTAATTTAATATTAAAAAAGAAAAAAAATTTTTAATTAAACACTTATTAACTAAAATATTAATGGAAAAAATTACGAAATAAAGAAAAATGAAAGAAGTGAAAAAAGTGGAAAAAGTGGAAAATAAAAAAATAGATTTAAGTAGTATAAAAGTTGCAATTTTTGATTTTGATGAAACATTAGCAATTCATAAAGATAAAGATTTTACAAAACATCGTAGTGAAAGTGAGGAAAGTTTTACAAATTGGTATTATAATGCCTATAAAAATCCAAACAAATTTTATGATGAAATAGAACCTTGTACAAAATCAGAAATATTGTATAATCTTATTAATAATTTAAGAAATAAAAAAATTAAAATATATTGTTTATCTGGAATGAAATTTTCATTTCATTTAAAAGCAAAGCAAACATTTATAGATAAATATTATGGTGATGATATTGAAGTTATATCAACTTCAGAACAAGAATTAAAACTTAAAGGCATAAGAGTACTTGCAAAACTTAATAATTGTAAATTAAATGAAATTTTATTTATAGATGATAATTTAGATGTTATTGCATTATTACAAAAAAATGGCATAAAAGCAATACATGTAGATAATATAAGTTAGGAGAAAATCTATGAAACTAACAAGTAAATAGGAGAAATAAAATGAATAGATTATTAAGAATAGGTTTTGATACATTTTTAACATCTGTAACTCCAATTTTAGGATGGTTTTTACTTGGAATATTAGTGGATAAAAATTTAATCAATATATTTTCATTAATATACCCGATACAATTTGTTATAAGTGCAATACAAAGTGTTTTTGGAACAGGTGCTAATATAAGTTCAATTAGAGATAAAAATAAAAATAGTGTTTTTTCTGGGGTGGTATTGGGTTCTGGTATAGGATTGATAATACTCGGGTGCGTTGCAATAAACATAGATAAATATATAACT
Source organism: uncultured Bacilli bacterium (assembly GCA_934095805.1). The sequence goes on from CAKOKV010000085.1 coordinate 4,091, forward strand.
TTTATGAACATGGATATTGATACATATAAAATATTTGGAGTATATGCTGTTATTCAAATGTTTTTTCAATTATTATTAAATTTATCTTTGTGTAAGTTGTATTTTGAAGAAGAAAATAAAAGAGCTAACAAATATAGTTTGCTATTCAATTTAATAAATTTTTCTTCATTAATTATAATGAGTTTAATAACAAAAGAACAAATAAAAATTGTTGGAATTTCAGTAGTATGTATGAGTGTTTTTGTAGTTATTATGATGTTTAGAATAGTAGAAAAAACAAAATTTAAAATTAATATAGTAAATTGTATTAAATATGATTCTGTATATTTGTTTGCAGAAATTAGTATGTTTATAATTTATTTGTTTGGTTTTAAAAATTCATTTGATTTTGGTGAAAAATATATTTTAGCAACATCATTTGCAACTTTGATAACAGATACTCAATGGGATATTGCTTATGCGATAAAAACAGTAGCACAAATTGATATTACAAAAAAAGAATTTTCATATAAAGAACATATAAAAAATAGTAGAAAATTAGTATATTTGTTAATTATATCAAGTATTATAATGGGTATTATATTATATCCAAGTTATAAGGTAGATATAATGGCAACATCAATCATAGTAAGTATAGAATTGGTAAGTTTATATATGTATCCAATTTATTTAACAAAATTAACATACATACAACTTGAACATTCTGCTGTAAAAGCAAC
>CAKOKV010000086.1 GCA_934095805.1 uncultured Bacilli bacterium
CAGTAGGCCTTATTCCATAACCAATATTACCACCAAATCGTTTCATTTCTTCTGTTAAATTCCACCTAACATTTATCATACCAACTATTTTATTATCATTTGCTCTAATTAATAAAAATGTTTTTGATTGACATCTATTTAATTTCTTAGCATATACTTCATCTTTCATATTTAAACATCTTTCTAATGCTTCTTCAAAAGTATAACCATCTAATATTTTATCAAGTGATCCACTACCATTAATATCAGAATTATAAACTACAAACTCATTGATGTAATCAATTATTTCATTCTTTCTATCAGTGGATGGTAATTCCAAATAAAACTGTTCCATAATTTCACATCCATTCATTCTAAAATTATTGTAGCATATTTTCAATTTTTTTTAATAATTCTTTTTTAAATAATTCTTCATTCATCTTATAAATATAACTATACTTTTTACCAATATCTTTTAAAGACATACCACTTATATAAATAGTTTTTCTATCTAATATGATATATCTATCATGAAGAGTATTATTACTTATAAATATAATATTATTATATTGATTACTATATTTTTCAACTAACACATCATCAATATTTTTAGAAAAAATAATAATTTTTTTATCTACATTTCTTAATATATCTAACAATTCCTTATTAGTATAATTGTCAATTATAATTACTTCTCTTGTTGCTTCATTTAATATATCAATTAAAATTGAATAAGCATCATATATTTTTTCTTCATAAATGATAGAGTTTTGTTTAGAAGACATCCTTTCAAATGACTCTTCAAGTTTTAATATTCTTTCTTCATGATTAATAAGAATTGTGTTTTTACTTTCATATGACATATATTTTCTCATATACACAAAAGCATCAATTATTTTCATACTTATAATATCAGCTACTTTTGTTCTCAATATTGTAGCAAGCATAGCGACACCTTATTCTGTAAATACATTAGGTAATTTTCTATTTCCACCATAATTGTTTGAATTTATAGTCCCAACTTGGGACTTCAATTTTTTATATTCTTCATCAGTCAATTTAAATACATACCTTTCTGGAAATTTATTAATGTGTCTTTTTACAGCTTGGTTAATTGTTTTTGTACCATTCACACACCCATATAATCTAGCTAAATCTGAATCTAACATAACTTGTCTTCCTCTTATCTCATAAATCATATTTTCTATTTTATTTTCTACAATTTCATTCATCTTATACACCTCCAAAATAAAAAGATATACCTATTAAAAGTATATCTCCGCATGCTTGTACATAACTTTTATTGCCAGAAAATTATATACACTAGTCGACCAAATTGTCATATTAATTAGATAGCAATTAAATTAATACAATTAAATTATAACAAACAATTGTTTTATATGCAATAAATATTAAAATTATTTTATTTCAAGTAAAGTAATGCATTCTATATGTTTAGTTTTATTAAACATATTTATTATTTCTATTTTTTTCATATTATATCTGTTAAGTAATTCTAAATCTCTTTTTAAAGTTTTTGGATTACAAGAAATATAAACTATTTTAGAGGAATTTGAATTATTTAGAAAATCAATAACTTTCATTGATAAACCATTTCTTGGAGGATCAACTACTATAACATCATAATTATTATTTTTAGCAATACTTGCATCCCCACACACAAAATCTATATTTTCTATATTATTTAACTTTTTATTAATATTAGCATTTCTAATAGAATCTTTATTTATTTCAATACCATCTATATGTTTAAAATTATCTTTTAAATATATACCTATAGTACCAGTACCACAATATAAATCAAGTAAATTATTACCACAAAAAGCATATTCTTTTGCTTTATCATACATTATTTTCATATTTAAAGGATTAACTTGAAAAAATGATTCAGGATAAATACTATATTTAATATTATTAATTTCTTCAATAATATAATCTTTTCCATAAATAAGCTTATTATTTAAATAAATTGATGTAATATTAAATCTATTTATAAGAGTATTTATATCATATTTTTCGCCTTTAAATATAATCATAGTATCTTTATTAGTAACTCTAATAATTACTTCAAAAAGGCCACTCAAATCAGTTCCTTTTAAATAATTATATATATCATTAATTCTATCATCCAAAAGTAAACAATTATCAAATTCAACTATATCATTACTCTTTTCACTATAATAACCAATTCTATTATTTTTAATATGAAAAGTAGCTTTATTTCTATAATTATATTCATTATTAGTAAGAACTTCATTAATATTAGTATTAAATAACTTATTAATATAATTTATCTTTTTTAATTTTTCATTTTCTAAATCGATATGTAAAAAATTACATCCACCACATTCATTATAAGAAGAACATTTAACTTCACATCTATTTTTACTTTTACTAATAAACTCTATAACCTTACCAGTAGCAAATCTCTTATTAATACTAGTTATTATAATTTTAACGACTTCACCACTTAAAGTGTAAGGAACAAATACAACAAGATTATTAATTCTTGTAACACCATTTCCTATATCATCCTCATTATCAATAGTTACTTCATATATATCATTTAATTTCATTTTACACCTCAAAAAAAGATAACTATATTTTATCATACAGTTATCTTTATTTCTACTTTTTGTCTTTTCTTAATTCATCAAATATTGATGTACCAATTCCAAGTTCATTTTTAATTTTAAAGTTATCAAGAATAGTAGCACCAATATCAGCAAATGTTTGTCTATCTGGAAGTCTTTTACCAGTTTTAAATATAGGACTATAAATAAGAACCGGAACATTTTCTCTTGTATGATCAGTACCTCTAAATGTTGGATCATTACCATGATCAGCTGTTATAATTAATAAATCATCTTTTTTAAGATTTTTAAGCATAATAGGTAAATAATAATTAAAGTCTTCAAGAGCTTTTAAATAACCTTCTCTATCTCTTCTATGTCCATATAACATATCAAAATCATTTAAATTAGCAAATAATAATCCACTAAATTCACCCTTAGCAAAATCTATCAACTTCATCATACCATCCATATTATCTTTTGTTCTTATTTTAACAGCAATACTTTTACCATTAAAAATATCAGATATTTTACCAATAGCAATAGTTTGTACTCCATTTCTATCAAGTAAATCAAGTACATTAATTGGTGGATCAAGTGCATAATCATGTCTTCTTGGTGTTCTTGTAAAGTTACCAGGTTTACCAATAAATGGTCTTGCTATAATTCTAGCAATTTTATATTCATCACCTTTTGTAAGTTCTCTTACTTGTTCACAAATTTTATATAATTCTTCAACTGGAATAATATCCTCATGAGCAGCAATTTGTAAAACAGAATCAGCAGAAGTATATATAATTAAAGCTCCTGTTTTCATATGCATTTCACCCAAATCTTGAATAATTTGAGTTCCAGAAGCAACAATATTACCAATTACATCTCTTCCAGTCACTTGTTGTATTTTACTAATAAGTTCTAATGGAAAACCTTCTGGATATGTCTTATATGGTGTCTTAGCAACAGCTCCCATCATTTCATAATGTCCATTCAATGTATCTTTTGCAAGATTAATTGGACAAGCTTTCATATAAAGTCCTCTTGTATTTTCTACTTCTTTTCCAACAAGTGTAGTAAGTCCAAGTCTTTCTAATGTATCTAAATTATATGAATCTCCAATTGTATGAAGTAATGTATTAGCACCGACATCTCCATATTTAGCTGCATCACTTGCTTCTCCAACCCCAACACTATCCATAACTACTAAAAATACTCTTTTAAACATTTGCATCACTTTCTTTCTTACTTCTATTAAAATATTCATTATAATTATCTTTTATAAAATTATTAGCTAGATGAGTATAAATCTCAGTCGTAACAACATTTTCATGTCCAAGTAACTCTTGTACACTTCTAATATCAGCACCACACTCAATTAAATGAGTAGCAAAACTATGTCTTAAAACATGAGGTGTTATTTCTTTATCAATCTTTTTCTGTCTAGCTATTTCACCAATTATTTTATATAATCCTTGTCTAGTCATTCTGTTACCGTGATTATTCAAGAACAATGAATCAGTAGGTTTCTGCCTTTTAACAAATAGCATACTTCTATATTTATTAATATATAAATCTAAATAATTTACCGCTACATGAGATAATGGAACAATTCTTTCTTTACTTCCTTTACCATATACATTAACAACCATATTACTTAAATCTATATTATTTAAATCTAAATTAACAAGTTCTGTCGCCCTTAGTCCTGTCGCATATAATAATTCAAGAATTGCTTTATTTCTATAATCAAATGCAGTTTCAAGCTTAATATCAAGCAGATTATCTACTTCTTCAATACTTAAATACTTAGGAAGAGTTTTCTTTCTTTTCAAACTTTCCACATCTTCTGATATATTAATATATCCTTTATATATAGATAAATATTTATAAAAGCTTTTAATACTAGCAATTATTCTATTAATAGAACTTTCATTATATTTTGGTAATATATGTAAAACATAATTATCAATATCTTTTTTAGATATATCTAAAACTTCCTTATTAGTATATTCTAAAAATGAACTAATATCTCTTATATATGATTCAATAGTATTCTCAGAATAATTCTTATCTATTCTTAAATAATCTTTAAAATCATCAACTAATTCTTTATTATCAATTTCTATCATATTTTTTACCCAATAACA
>CAKOKV010000087.1 GCA_934095805.1 uncultured Bacilli bacterium
GATGGATATATCAACGAAACCCCCAACCTATTTTCCTCTGCATCCCAATTTATGTTTTTCATTTAATCTACACACTCCTTTCTGAAAATGAGGCAACAATGCCTCATTTTGTTTTGCAAAAAAAAAGAGACTCTTAAGTAATTAAGCTATTTAAAATACTTAATACTAAAAGTAGTTCCTTCTCCTTTTAAAGAATTCACGATAACTCTTCCATTATCCTTTTCTATTATTGCTTTTGCTAAAGATAATCCTATCCCATTACTATCACTACTAGATTTTTTTCCTTTATAAAATCTTTTAAAAATATTTAATGTTTCATCTTCGCTCATACCTTTTCCAAAATCTTTTATTTTTATTTGGGTGTAAGTGTTATTTTTATCAACTTCAACAATAATTATACTATCATTAAAAGAGTAATCCACAGCATTTTTTAAAATATTTGTTAATGCTTCCACCTGCCATCTATAATCACAATATATTTTATTCTTACTTCTATCTTTAACAACAATTTTAATATTTTTTAAATCACACAAATTTTCAATGTTTTCAATGCTTGAATTAATGATTTTTTTAACTGGTATTTCTTTTCTTATAAATGTGATCGTATTAGATTCAAACATTGATAATTTCAGTATTGATTGAATTAGAAATGATATTTTAGAAATATCCTTTTTTACTTTCTTAATGAATTCTGGTTTAATTTCAATATCATTTTCTAAATCATCAATAATATTATCTAACATTATAATTGATGATGTTAAAGGAGTTTTTAGTTGATGTGAAATATCTTGTAATGAATTTTTTAAATTAATCTTATCTTGATTCGCTTTTTCTGTATTTTCTTTCAACATAACCGTTGTCTTATATATTTCATGTTTTAATATTGACAGTTTATCTTCTGATACATCATTGATATCAATTTCATAATTTTTTTGATTAATTTTTTCTAAGCATTTTATTATTTTTTCTATTTCATTATCTCTTTTAAAATAATATCTTACAAACAAATAAATCAAAATCATAAATGATAACAATAATATAAATATTTTTAATATATTAAATTTAATATATACTTCATTGTTTTGATTTATATATGAATCTTTATTAATGTCATAACCGTATTCATTAAATAAATTATCTTTATTATTTGAATTTAGTATTTCTATTATTTCTTCTTTCCCTATTTCAGGGTATTTCTCTTGTATTTTTGCTACAATTCCATTTATTTTTTGATTTGTATTATATTTATATTTATTGTATTCAACCTTATTAACTAGACAAAGTAGTATTATAAAAAACATAATTGCACATAAACTTTTCATCAAATATTTTCTTAAATATACATTATTACTCATCTATTCTATAACCTATTCCTTTTACAGTAGTGATAATATCTGTTTCAAGCTTTTCTCTTATTCTTTTTAGATATACTGTAACAGTGTGATCATCTACATCGTTACCTGTCCAATCCCAAATTCTATCTAATATTGTTGCTCTTTTTACTACCTTGCCAACATGGTTAAATAATAAGTGTATTATTTTTAATTCTAAACTAGATAACTCTATAACCTCATTATCTCTATAACAAATCATTTTATCAAAATCAAAAGTTATGTTTTTTACTTTAATGCTTTTTGTTAATTTATTTCTCAAAATTATTTTATCAACTCTTGCTAATAGTTCTTTAGTAGAAAATGGTTTTGTCATATAATCTTCAGCACCCAAATTCAAACCTTTTACTATATCATTTTCATCATCTTTTGCTGTGAGAAATACTACTGGTATTTTCTTTTCTTTAATAACATTTTCATAAAAATCAAAACCATTACCATCAGGAAGAGAAACATCTCACATAATAAGTGCTGGGGTATTTTTTTGCAAATACTTTTTTGCATCTTCTACATTTGTTAAGAACATTAATTGATGATTGTTTTTCTTAAAGGCATATATAAGTCCTGTAGCTATATTTTCATTATCTTCAATTAATAATAAATTCATAGGGTTTTCCTCCTTTATAACCTAATTATACCATGAAAAGAGGATATTTTCTTCATATCCTCCCTAGATAGTTTCTTTTCTTATTGTTTCAATTATATTTTGTTTATTTATTTTTTTAATAGAGTATCTCATAATAGTATAAACTATTATAAATACAAATATTATACTAATAATAATTGCACCAAGTGGTAAATGATATGGTAACTCTAATTTTTCACTATAAGAAGCATGAATTAAGTAAGAACCTAGTATTCCTAAAATACATCCATATATTAATGATTTAGATGAATAAAATAAAACTTCTAAATTAATCATACGATTAAATTCTTTTTTTGTCATACCAACACTTTTTAACATGGCAAACTCATTTTGTCTTAATTGCATATTTGATGTTAATACATTAAATATATTTGTTACTCCAATAAGAGTTATTACCACTATAAATCCATATAAGAATATACTTATAACTATTGAAATGGCTCTATCTCTTTTGGCTTGTTCCTCAAAATTATGAAACACTAATTCTTTATCTATTTCTTTTAATTCTTTGGATACTTCATATGGTTTATTTGCATCAATAACTAATCTAAATGGAGTAAAATTAAATTCATTATAATATTTTTCATTTACTACTATTATACCGCCATAATCTACATATCCTTCTAAACCGACCGGAAGTTTTTTGTTTACAGACATTAACCTAATTGAAACTTGCTCTTTTATTCCATCCTTGCGATATTCTAAATTCATAGTATCGCCTTTATTATATTTATATCTTCTTACAACTTTTCTTTTGCTGTTTGGTCTATTAGTTAATTCAAATTCATCAATTAAAATTCCATCTTTTTTTACTTCTTCATAATTTAAATTTAATTTCTTCACATAATCTTTAAATGTATCATCATCTAATGCTTTTAAATTTATTGAAATTCCTTCAGCTGGTAGTTCATAATCTTCATATTTGCTTATCATTTTTTTATCAGTTACTTTGGCACTACCAGTTGAATCATAAATTACATAACTTTTATTGATATTATTAAATTTTTTTATTTTTTCTACTTGTTTTTCATTAGATTTTGACATGTTAAGATATACTATTATATTATAATCATAATTTTTATAATATCTTGCAGCTTGATCAATAGTCTCTGTAATAAAATATGCTAATGATATAAAGGCAAATATACTTATAGTTAGAGATATTACAGTTGTTTTATATTTTTTCTTACTTCTTTTCAAATTTTTATATGCTATAACTCCACTAGTTTTAAATATTTTTTTAATTATTTTAGGAGTTCTTAATTTTTTATTAGTTATTTTTATATCTTTTTTATTTTTTAAATTTTCTATTGGACTTACTAAACTTGCTCTTTTAGCAGATGATATACTTGACAAGTAGATTGTTACAAATCCTAAACATACTGATAATAAAATATCTACATAATTCATTTTAAAAACCAAACCATTTATACTTTCAAGTAGAAAGTCGCCTATTAAAATGTTTACTACTTTTGTTAAAATAAATGTTGCTAAAACACCACATAATAGTCCAAGAGGAACACCAATAAGCCCTAATATTAGTCCTTCAAGTATAACACTCTTTTTTATTTGTTTTTTTGTTGCTCCAACACTGGAAAGCATCCCATACATTTTAATTTTTTCCGTTGTTGAGATAGCAAATGAATTTCTAATACAAAAGATGCTAACTGCGACAATAATTGAAATAACAACACTCATTACAGCTATCATCATTTTGCTCGTTGTATCTGAGAAAGCAAATGCCTCCCACATTAATAATTGATGATTTATTGAGTAAGTAATTCCTTCTTTTTTAAATCTATTACTAGCAACATCATTATAATTGTTTGCACCTAATAACTCTGTAAATGACTGTTTATAATCTTTAGGATTTTTAAGAGCAACAAATGCTTTTATATTGTTTGTTGTTTCGCCTGTTGTTATTCCATATTCTCCAAAATAAGATTCATTTCTAGTAAAGAAGCCAACTATTTTGTATTTTTTGATAATGCTCTCGTTAGTCTTAGTATCAATTATGTTTAATTCAATAAAATCTCCTATTTTTAAATCATAGTTTAAAGCAGGTGTTGTTGTCTGTTGAATATACGAATATATTTGTTTCTTCTTTTTCTATCTTCTTATATGAAGAAACTCCTAATTCATATAAAGCATTAACTTTTTTAACATCTTTATTATGCTCATACTTTGATAATTGTTCTTTTGAAACTGAGTTAACTACTATATGGTAATAGCCATTTTCTGCTATATTATCTTGAATTAATGTTTCTTTAAAGGATGTAAACATCCCACTAACCGCACAAATAAGTGCAACTGATAACATAATTCCAATAATACTACTTATAGTTCTTTTTCTATTTAATAAGAGGTTTCTTTTTGTTAATTTTGTTAGTATTTTCACATTTATACCTCCTTAACAATTTTGCCATCTTCTATTTTAATTATTCTATCTGCACACTTTGCTATTTCCATATTATGTGTAATCAAAATTATGGTTTGACTATATTCCTTATTTGATTTAATTAATAGTTCAACAATATCATCACTTGCCTTTGAATCTAAATTTCCGGTTGGTTCGTCTGCTAAGATGATTGTTGGGTTAGTAATTAATGCTCTACC
>CAKOKV010000088.1 GCA_934095805.1 uncultured Bacilli bacterium
CCTATAGACATAGTAGTTTTACCTTCACCATAAGGTGTTGGATTAGTTGAAGTAACTAGTATTAATTTACCATCTTTATTATCTTCTATTTTTTTCATAATTGATAAATTAATTTTAGCTTTATAATTTCCATAACACTCTAAATATCTATTATTCATATTTAGTTTCTTAGCTATTTTATTAATTTTTTCTTTTTTAGCTTTTTGATTAATTTCTATATCACTTAGCATTTCGCATCACCAACAGATATTATAAACTTAATATAGATTTTTGTAAACAAATTAAAAAGTTCTCAAGTTTGAGAACTCTTATTATGCCATACCATGTGCCATTTGTACTGGTTTAACAATTTGTTGAGTTAAATTAACAAAACCTTTCTTATTTTTAAGTCTATCAATTCTTTTCTTTTCTCTTTCAAGTCTAGCAAGTCTTGATTCCATAACCCTCTTTTCAACTGAAAGACCAAATGCATTAAGATTGTTTTTAATTCCACCCTCACTTCTTAATCTTGTTATTTCTTGACTTGTTAAATTTATATCATTATTGTAATTCTTAATATCTTCATTATTTTGAATTCTTCTTTCAGTATATTCTCTTTCTTTAGCTAACTTTCTATTATAATCAATAAGTTCCCTTTGTTTAATAGTAACATATCTTTCAGTTGCCTTATTAACTATCTTTTGTTGTTTAGCATTTAGTTTTCCTTTTTTAGCTTGTAATTTTTCTATTCTCTTTTGAACCCTACTTATTTTTACAGAGACACCTAACTTTTTAAACTTAGTCTTATATTTAGCACTTTCTGCAGTTAGTGCATTAAGTTCTTTATATACTTCTGCAAGTTCTTTATCTTGTTCTTGCATTTTATCAGTTAATTTATCATTAGCAAATTTCTCAATACCATTTAAAACATTCGCATCATAACCAAAACTATCTTTACCAATATTTAAACCTTTTTTAACAGATTCATATTGCTTTCTGTCTGCTTTAAGTTCACCAATAAGTTCTGCTAAAGCTTTCTTATCTTCAGCACTCAAATTATTATTACTTTTAACACTATTATATAAATTAGTGTAATTAGCAATCATATTATCATAAACAGATATAACAGAGTCATGAGCAACCTTAGCATTTTCAGAAGCAACTATTCCAGCAATATTTCTATTAATATATATTCTAGTAATTTCTTCTTGAGTAAATTTACGAGTTTTAATATCGCCAACTGTAATACCACACTCTTTACAAGCAGTGAGAAAAGCTTTTTGTGTTATCTTTTCTGGAATAATTCTATTATCTTTTAATTCTTGAAAAGTCATAATTAATTTTCCTCACTCTTCATTTCTTCAACAACTCTATCTATTTCTTGATTGATATAATTAATTTCTTCTTCATCACTTATTAAATCAAGTGAATAACTACTTTCACTTTCATTTAAAATTGAAGCAAAGATATTAGAATCATCTCCATTAACAGTATAAATAATAAATGATTTATTAAATTTAGCAGAATCAATAATATCAAGAACTCTTACTGAAATAGTAGAACCATCTTCAGCTGTTACATTTAAAATATTTTCTTCCATTTTAAGGCCTCCCTACTATAAGAATAGTATAACACGAAAAGCAAATTAAAAAAAGTTATTTCTAACTTTTTTCTCCTTCTTCTAACATAGTAATAATAGATATACCATAACCAAGTTTAGTATTATCAATAAGTACATTTGTAACAGCCCCTATTATTTTATTATCTTGTATAATTGGTGAACCACTCATACCCTGAACAACACCACCAGTTTTTGATAATAATTCCTTATCCACTATTTCAAAACTAAATGCCTTTTGAGTGTCTTTCCTATTACTATATTTATCTACAATATTTATTTCATATTTTTTAACAATATCATTTTTAAGAGTGGTATATATGTATGCTTTACCAGTTTTAATTTCATTGAATGTTCCAACTAACATTGCATCTTTATTAATTAAATCTGTTTTCCATATTCCATAAATACCTTTTATAGTATTTTTTCTTATCGTACCAATTTCCTTATCATACAATATTGTTGCTTCTTTACTACCAACAAATCCATTTCTACTCTTATTAATTGATTTAACTTTACTCATAAGAATACTACCATCTTTTACTTCAACTATCTTTTTAGTTTCATTTAAGATTATTTCATGACCTAAAGCACCATATATCTTACTTATTGGATCTATATATGTAAGAGTACCTAAACCAACAACAGAATCTTTAACATAAAGACCTGTTTTATATGTATTATTTTCATATCCAATTTTTAAATCAATATTATATTTTTTATTATTTCTAACTATCTCAATAGGTAAACTCATATTATCAATATTCTCATTTTTAATTAAATTATTAAGTTCATTAATAGAACTAACACTTTTACCATTAAGCTTAGTAATAACATCCCCTATTTTAATATTATTTTTAGCTATATAATCATTATTAACTTTATAAAAACCAACTACTATTAAACCATTAGGCTCAATCTTTATACCTATACTTTCTCCCCCTGGAATAATATTTTTAGAATAAGCATAAATACTAATTGGCATTAAAATCATAATAATTAATACTATAATTTTCTTCATACTACACCTCTAATTATAGTATTTACAATAACTAATTATTTAAAGTGGTAATAAATAGAAAAAAAGATTACTCATCTATTTTAAAATCAGTAATCTTACCATTTTCTTCCACTAGTTTATTAATAGTTTCAGTCGCACTGTTTAGCTTTTTTTCACAAAAATCAATCAACTTCATTGCTTCTGTATATTTAACAATAGCTTCATCAAGCCCAAGTTCTCCACTCTCAAGTTCACTAACTATCTTTTCAAGTTCTCTTACTTGATCTTCAAACTTCATTTCTTTCTTTTCACTCATTCTTATTAACTCCTTTTACACTTGCATTAATTTTACCAGTTTTTACCACAATATTAATATTATCATTTATATCAATATCATTAACATCTTTAATAATTTTATCATCTTTATATACAATAGAATAACCCTTATCAAGTACACTAACTGGATTTAATAAATCTAATTTTATCTTTAAAGTATCAATATGTTTAGAATTATTCTTAATTATATTATTAATTTCATCATTTAAATCAGACTTAATGATTTCAATATTCTTTAACTCTTTTTCATATAAAATTTTTGGATTATTTAAAATATAATTTTTCTTATAATTATCTAATTTATTCTTATAATTATTTAATATATTATATATAGCATTATTACATTTATCATATAAAATATCTAATTTTTGTTCTTTCATTTCATATAATCTAACTGGATTATTAAGTAAATAATTAGATTTATATTTATTTAATAACTGAGTATAACTAAATATCTTATTATTAATAGAATTATTAACTTTATCAAAAGTATTAGAAAAATATCTTTTTATTTCAGATATATCAGGTGTTGCTGCTACTGCTGCTCCTGTTGGTGTTGGTGCTCTAAAATCAGCAACAAAATCACTAATAGTAAAATCAATTTCATGACCTACACCACTTATTATAGGTATTCTGCTATTATATATAGCTCTTGCAACTATTTCTTCATTAAAAGGCCATAAATCCTCAATAGCTCCTCCACCTCTACCAAGAATAATAGTATCAATATCATCAAAAGTATTAGCATATTCAATCATTCTAACAATATTCTTACTAGCAAGTTCACCTTGTACAAGTGTTGGAAATACATATATAGTAACAAGAGGATATCTCTTATTAATAGTTGAAATTATATCCTTAATCGCAGCCCCCGTTGGTGCAGTAATAACACCAATCTTTCTAGGTATTCTCTTAATCTTCTTTTTATGGCTTTGATCAAACAACCCTTCACTTGATAACTTCTTCTTAAGTTCTTCAAACAATATATACAAGTTACCAGTACCATCCATATCCATAGAATCAACATATATCTGATAACTACCAGTAGCCTCATACACAGAAATCCTACCATGAACTAAAACAGAATCTCCATCCTTAGGTATAAATTTAAGAACATTCTTATAATTAAACATAACAGCATTTATCTTACTATTCTCATCCTTTAAAGAAAAATATAAATGCCCTCTACTATGAAATTTAAGATTACTTATTTCACCTTTAATATATACATTCTTAAGTACAGAATTAGATTCAATAGTAAATTTAATAATACGATTAATATCACTTATAGTAATATATTCTTTATTCATTTACTTCCTCATTATCACGAATTTTATCTAAAACAGCATTAATTAACTTAACAACTTTATCATCACTATACTTTTTAGCAAGTTCAACAGCTTCATTAATAACAACAATCTTAGGAGTACTATAATATAACATTTCATATGTAGATAATCTTAAAATAGCTCTATCAGTCTTTCCTAGTCTATCTAAATCCCAATTATCTAAATATTTAGTAATAACTTTATCAATATTTTCTCTATTCTCTAAAACTCCATTAACAACATCCCTAACGAACTTATTATCCATTTCTAAATTCTCATGAAATACATTTTCTAAATCATAAGGAATATTATCTTTAACATATAAATCTATTTGATATAGAATTATCATTATTTTCTCTCTTGCTTCTGTTCTATTTAATTT
>CAKOKV010000089.1 GCA_934095805.1 uncultured Bacilli bacterium
GTATCATATCCTTTAGCATTTAAATAGAGTGCTAATTTTTTAGATGTAGTTGTTTTGCCTGATGAAGATGGACCACTTATATATATAGCTTTAATATTTTTATCTTTAACTACTTTATCAACTACTTCTCTTATATTTTCATCATAAAGAATTTCGTTCTTTTGAATATAATCATCTATTTTACCATTACATATTATTTTATTAATATCTCCTGCATATCTAACACCAAGTGTACCAAGCTTCTTTTCATATTTTTTAAATGCTTCTAATACTTTTGGCGATGGTTCAAACTTAGGAACAACATTATCTATTGGATAACTAATTGCTACACCATAAGGTGAAACATAAGTTAAATCAAATCTTTTTAATATCTTAGTAGAAGCAGGCATAATATAATAAAAATAATTATATAAGTCACCAAGTTCACACATAGTAACTGAATCTTTAGTCATAAATGAATAATTAGTCATCTTCTCTTCTTCATTTACACTTTTACAATATTCATATGCATCATCTCTAGCAACACTAATATTTCTAAAAGAAATATCTCTTTTAATGATTTCTTTCATCTTTTTCTTTATTGCTGATACTACAGAATAATCTACTTGTCTCTTCATTTGTATTTCAGTGTAAAGAGATTTATCAAGTGAATGCTTAATATATACTATCGCTCTATCATCATATAATTCTTTCACAGCTAAAAGATATACATAAGTAAGACCTTTCATGTATATTTTTCTACCAATTCTACTTGCAATAGTTATATAGTTTACATATGAATCATTCATTATCTCTGTTTCACTACTAACTATTTTTCCATTTATTCTAAGAGCAATAACTTGATCATTATTTAACATATTCATTATTTCTCTTACAGTAATACCCCTTTTTACAGTTAATATGTTACTGTCTTCAAATATAAGTTTAATTTCTTTTTCCACACTATCAACCTCTACTATATATAATATAATAGCAAAATTTTTTAAATTTGTGAATAATTAAGACCATACTTTACTAAAATATTACTAGGAGGACAAATGAAAATACCATTCATAGTAGATACAGATAGCAAAAAAGAAACAGTATATGATATATATTCAAAACTTTTAAAAGAAAGAATTATTTTTATAGAGGGTGAAATCAATGATGAGACAGCTAATCTTGTAGTTAGTGAACTTTTATATTTAGATTCAATTAGTAATGATGATATAAACATTTATATTAATTCCCCTGGTGGCAGTATAACTGCTGGTATGGCTATATATGACACAATGAATTATATAAAAAGTGATACAGTAACAATAGGTATAGGTCTTTGTGCATCTATGGCTGCATTTTTATTATCAAGTGGTACGAAAGGTAAAAGATGTTCACTTAGTAATACAGAAATAATGATTCATGAACCACTTGGCGGAGTAAATGGTCAAGCAACTGAAATAAAAATTGTTGCTGAAAGAATTTTAAAAATTAAGAAAAAACTCAATAAGATATTATCTAAAAACACAAAAAAACCTCTTTCTAAAATAGAAAAAGATGTAGAAAGAGATTATTATATGGATAGTGATGAAGCACTTAAATATGGTATTATAGATAAAATTATTTAAGCATTTCTTTTATTTTTCTAAATCTATGATTAATACCACTTTTAGTAATAGGTCTTTCAGTTTCAGTACTTATTATCTCAGCAAGTTCAGCCATTGAACTTTCTGGGTATTTTTCTTTATAAATACATATATCTCTAATACCAGGTTCAAGTAAATCAAAATCTCTTGTTTCCCTTAATCTTCTTATAAGTTCTAATTGTTCACTACTTGCCTGCATCATTTTATCAACATTAGCTTGCTCGCAATTATTAAGTCTATTTGTCATATTTTTATGATCTCTATATATTCTGATATCTTCATAATAAAATAGAGATGTTTTTGCATTTAACAATTTAATGAAATCACTAATCTTTTCACTCTCTTTTATATATACCATATAGTTTTTATCTCTCTTAATAACTTTACTATTAAAATTAAATTCATTTAAAAGATTATTTACAAATTCAGCAGTTTCAGAGTTAGCAATAACAAATTCAAGATGATATCTACTAGTCTTAGGATCATTAATACTACCACACATCATAAATACACCTCTAAGATATGCTTTTTTATCAAGTTCTTCATCTATTAAATAATCACCTGGAACATATAATCTTTCATTATTAATTTTAATACATAAATCGCTTAATATTAAATCAGTCTTTTCATGTACACTTAAAAGAACAAGTTTATTTCCTCTTAAAGAATTAAAACCTGTATCCATTGTAATTTCTACATGATATATTTCTTTTATAAGCAAATATATTCTTCTAGCTACACTTATATTTTCTGAATATATTTCAAATTTATTATCATATATTTTTACAGCAATATTAAGTATTCCAGAAAGTTCAGCCATTTTTTCACTTTCACCATACTCAATACTAGATATTTCATTTTTAATATTACTAGTAAATGACATATTTTTTCACCAAGACAATAATATCATAAAAAGAAAAAGAATTCAAAAATGAATTCTTTTAATAATATCTTGTTTTAAATTTCTTACCTTTTGCTGGGAAGTTAATAAAGTTTCTTGGATTGTTTCTTTTATCACTACTTGGTGATACTACACTTACTCCAAAGTGAAGATGTGGTCCAGTTGAACAAGCATCATAACTTTCTCCACCACCACTAAGAGCTATAACTGTATTAGTATCTACTTTATCTCCAACCTTAACTTTAAATGCTGATAAGTGATAATAATATGTTTGAACAGTTCCTACACCTTTTAAATTATGTCTTATATATAATTCATTACCACCGCAACTTGATCTAACAATCTTCTTAACAACAACACCAGGAGCAGAAGCATAAACCTTAGTACCTGTTGATACTCCTATATCTATACCATTATGAAGTCTCCAAGTATGTTTAGTTGGGTGAAATCTAAGTCCCCATTCACTATTAATCCATCCACTATTAACAGGTCTAGTTAACTTATTAGCAAAAGCTACTCCTAAACACTCATTAATACTAGTTGTTTCTTTACATTTATTTTCTTTAAATATCTTTTCATAATATTGAACTTCTCTTTTACTAGCTGCATATTCAGCCTCAGCATCAGTTTCATCCTTAATTAAATCTCCAAGAGTTAAATTCTTAGTTTTAAGTTTCTCTTCAAGATTCTTAATAGTTTGTTCTCCTTTTTTAATATCTTCTTGTAATTGAACTTGTAATGCTTTATTTTCTTCAATTTTCTTATACATATCATCAATTAAATCATCATTATATTTAGTAAGTTGTTCTACAACAGCTCCTCTATATATAAAATCAGTAAAATTCTTTGCTTGAAAAACATATTCTAAATAAACATTCTCGCCTTCTGAAACTTGTAAAAATGAAAGTAAATTATCAATCTCTTTTTGTTTATTAATAATCTCTTCATCAAGATCAGCAATCTTATCATAAGCATCTTCAATAGCTTTATTGTTATCTTCTATCTCTTTATTTATTTTATCAATATCGCCTTCCATACTTTTAATTTCATTTTCAGTTTGATTTTTTTTAGATGAGGCAGCTTGTCTTTCTTTATCAAGTTTAGCCATACTTTCTTTTAAATCTTTTAATGACGAATTTTGATTAACTGCATCAATATCATCAAGCTTTACAAATACGAATATCGACACCAAAACAATAAAAATAATTTTAAATATTCTCTTACTCATATCTTCAAATATTTCCTTACTGCTTTAAAGCTACCAAATGCTCCAACTACTACACCCACAACTACTAAAACTAACATTACTGTATATATAATTGAATTTGGTTTAACAAGTTTAATAATTGCTGTAAATAATTGACCACCTAATTTATCATATAAATAACTATATCCAAAACAACAAATAATTACTGGTATAATTGATCCCATAAATCCAAGTATAATTCCCTCAAAGAAGAATGGTTGTCTTATAAATGTATTACTAGCTCCAACAAGCCTTCTTATTTCAATTTCTCTTTTTCTTGATTGAATAGTTATTTTAATTGTATTAGATATTAAGAATGCAGTTACAACTACAAGTGCTATAACAACTACATAAGTAACCTTCTTAACAACATCAAATATTTTAACTAACTCTTCAACACTACCTTCTCCATATTTAACTATATCAACTTTACCAATTTTCTTAATTTCATTAACAGTTTCTTTAATATCAGCTAAATCATCAACTTTAACTAAATAAGTATCTTGAAGTGGATTAGTTTCTTCTGTGTATTGTGACATAATGCTTTTAAATACTTCTGATTCTTTTTGCATGTCATTTTTAACAGCTTCTTTTGAGTTAAATGTTACTCCACCTTCTTTAACATTAGGTAGTGATTTAAGTCTTACTCCAATAGACTCAATTTCTGTTTCAGTAACATTTCTTTCCAAAAATACAACAATAGTCATATCTTTTTCTATCTCATTAGTAAAATTATTAACATTACAAGATAATAATATACTAAAACCTACTAATATAAGAGTAATAGTTATACAAGATATACTAGCAAGTGATAAAGAAAAATTACGAAAAACACCTTTAAAAGATTCTTTAATATTATTTCCTAAAATTCT